>NZ_JAYFUL010000020.1:0-108001 GCF_034928825.1 Arcicella aquatica
TCATTAAGGGATTTGGCAATCTTGCGACAGGAATAAATATTACTTAAATAACTGTAAAACAGCACTTTTAGCATCATTCTGGGAGCAAAAGCGGTAGTGCCACCTCCTTTGTATTCAGCCATGATTTTAGAAATATCCAATTTGTCAACCACATCATTTATTAGATGAACTGGATGATTTTCGGGAATTCTCTCGAAGATATTAACAGGAAATAGTTCGGGACTATTTAGCGGAAGAGGTTTGAAAAGTGCCTTTGCCATGATTGAAGATTTACATAGCTAAAATACTAAATATCAATAACATAAAAACAAAAAAGGCTGCCAATTACTTTTTGGACAGCCTCTTTTTTATGATTTTAAAATTCGGGATGACTCATGTTTATCTTATATCTCTTTATTCTAATTTTATAATCTTAAATTCTGAACGTCTGTTTATCTGATGTTGTTCTTCTGTACATTCTATACCATCAGCACATTCATTCAATAACTGTGTCTCGCCATAACCAGAAGTTTCAAATCTGTCAGCAGCGATACCTCTTTTAACTAAATATTGAACAACAGAAGCTGAACGGTTTTCTGAAAGTTTTTGGTTAAATGTTGTTGTTGCTCTACTATCAGTATGCGAACGTATTTCGATTCTCATATTTGGATAACGTCGCATCAATCTCAATAATTTATTCAATTCTACAGCCGCATCAGGACGAATATCATACTTCGTATAGTTGTAATAAATATTATCTAACGCTATGACATCACCTTCTTCAAACATCGTTAAATTACTATTGATTTCCGCTGGATCATTCACACCCACTTTTTCTATTTTATTTCCCTTGCTCGCAAAATGGTCTTTGGCAGCATCAATAGTATATTCACATCCTTCACAAATCTCAAATTGGTAAAGTCCATTCGAACCTGTAATAACTGTTTGAACTGTTTGGTCACATTCATTGGTTAGCGTTACTTTAACACCACCTAATGAGGCTTTATTTTTGCTTGCAGTTACCCTACCTTTTATTATTTTCGTTGTCGCACATGGTGAAGTATTTATAGCTTTAGCAACATTTGAGGTATCATCAATTCCTACTCTCATAAGTGGAATGTCTAATGCTTTTAATAAATTACCTTCAAGAGTTGTAAAAGAAACTGAATTAGGTAAATAATTATCTCTGCTGGCATTAAACTTATATTCTTTGTTCAAGTCTATACAAATTTTAAACCCTCCGTTTGAATCTGTTTTTTTCATCACTGATTTACCGTCAGTCAAAACTTCAACATCTGAATTATCCAAAGGCATTTTTGAATCTGCATCATATACAATTACTTGAAGCTCCTGACATTCTGGTTTTTCATCACATTCGCGCGTAAAACGATAAATATCATCATCTGTTCCTCCACGTTTACGATTTGAAGAAAAAAAGCCTGTTTTACGTTCACCGTCAGTAATCAATCCAAAATCATCTTTACTTGAATTAATGGGTATTCCCATATTAGACACGTTGCTCACTGCACTCATGCCTGATAATTTCACATAAAAAATATCTAAATCACCAAGACCAGGATGACCGTCTGAGGCAAAGTATAGATTTCCTCTTTCGTCGGCAAATGGAAACATTTCATTCCCTACGGTATTAACAATTGGCCCCATATTAATGGGTTTTCCAAATTTTCCATCTTGATATTCGCACACATAAATGTCAGTACCACCATACCCCCCAGGCATATCTGATACAAAATACATTAATTTATCATCTTTGGTTAAAGCCGGGTGACCTGTAGAATAATCGTTGTTATCAAAAGGGACTTCCTTAACATTTTCCCATTCATTATTTTTTAAATCAGCCGTATATATTTTTAATTTGTTGATTTTATCACTAGACGTCTTGTATTTACCATTGTTGTAATTGTTCCTCGTAAAAATCACTTTCTTTCCATCGCTCGTAAAAGTCATTGGGCCTTCATGGTATTTTGTGTTAAGACTTTTACTAAAACTCTCTGTTTTTACGCCAGGAGTTTCTACAAAGTTTCTGTAAATATTAGAACCACTATAAGTACCAATCGTTTTAGTATCATTGGCTGTTGGAGGAGTATATTCATCTTCGCCTATTCCTGCCCCTCTTTTCTTAATTTTCAATTTATCATCTGCCGAACTTCCCAAACCTGCTGGTGTTGTCGTCGTTAATTGATTGATATCACTGAGATAATACATATCCAAAAAGTGTGAATTATCCCAACTAAACATTCTTTTTAGTCCTATTTCATTTACCCTACTTGAGTTAAAAACCAAGCCATTTTTATAATACATCGGACTAAAATCAGCGTGGTCGGTATTCAATGCTAAATAGTCTATTTTATAGCAACTAGCATTTTTATTTAAAACATCTACATTTTTATATAACCTTTGAAATCCTCCGCTCCTTGTATCAGCTATTTCAATTTTAGCATACTGCTCATAAACCTCCTGAGCTTCTTTATACTTACCGTTTGATGCTAACGCTTGAGCATAGTATAAATATACTTTAGAGTCTGCTCCTGTGAATGCCGTACCTTTTGAAACTAGCTCACGATAAATCCTTTCAGCGTTTTGTGAATCACGCATTTGTCTGTATGAATAAGCCAATTTAATTAAAGCAGCTTGTCGGTCTACATCAGATAGCTTACCTTTTAATACCTGTTCAAACATTTCAGAGGCATTTAGGTAACTCATCTGTTTGAATTGATATTCGGCATCCTTTAAAGTTTGCGCAATAGCCCCAACTGCTGCAATCAACATCAGACACAAACAGAGTATAATTTTATTCAAATTAATCATCATTTTAAATATTTTACTATCTATTGTATTACTAGGAGGTCTCTTTACAATTTTGGTTCTTATCTAAGCATATTGCTTAGATATAATGCTCGTCAATTACTTGATTAAAAATATCGAGGCGTAAGTATCTTTGTTTTACGATACCCAAATTCATAACGAAGCATAAATTCATGAGAACCTTTTTGTATATTTTTCAACCCATTTAATGCATAATCATAAGCATATCCAAAACGAATTTGATCAGTAGCCTGAACCTCTAGCATTCCTATCAATGCATCACCATATTGATTAGTAAAAGGAGACGAAAATTTCAAATTATTGGTCCTCCACGAACAACCAAGAGCAAATCTATCATTAAACCATAGGTTTGCATTGAAATCAAATGAAGCCACGTCACGCGTCATTTTAGATAATACTGATGGTTTTAACGTAAATGAACGACCTAATGGGAAAACATACCCCATCATCAAAAAATAGTGGCGTTCTTGCCTTGTTACTGAATCTCCAGATTTGCCTGCCTCAGCATCTATCAATCTATTTCGCATTAAACTCGGGCACGAGAACCCTATATAACCTCTGTCATCACTTAGATAAATGCCCGCGCCAAAATTAGGTAGCCATTTATTGAAAGAATAAGTAAAAGCTTGGTCACCTGTTTGAGTTAATAGTGTTTGTGTTAGGTTTCCAGAAACACTCGTTGCGCCAGCTTGAAGTCCCATGGCTAAGGTTGCTCTTTGCGTTACTTTTATCCTATAAGCATAAGAACCGTATAAACCCACATTCCTAAAGTCTCCGATATTATCATTGTAGGCTTGAAAACCTACTCCTACTTTCTCTCCATTTATCGGACTATCAACTGAAAAAGATTGCGTATTAGGTGCTCCCGTAATATTTATCCATTGTTGTCTATGTACTACAGTGGCGCTCAATACATCACGGCTTCCTGCATAAGCAGGGTTTATTGGCAACATATTGAACATATACTGTGAGTATTGAACCTCTTGCTGAGCCTGAATAGAATGGACAGCTGTTATGGTGAACAATAATGCTGTCACATATTTAATTCTTGAAAGGAAACCTTTGAGCTTCATGCTATTCAAATTTAAGATTTTATAATTACCAGAATTGATTCTATTCTGCTAGTAAGATTAAATAAAGTGATGCTTATTGTAGCCATTCGATAGAATGGCTACAATGAATGATTTATCGAGAAATAGTCATATAACGCACAGGTTCTACACCCGCCGGTAATGCTACTTTTTCTCCTGTTGCTTTTTTATATATTGTTACTTTATAGAAGTACGTACCCGATGGTAAACCCATTCCTTTCTCAATTAAACTTACGCCTGTGTTTGGTCTTCCGTCCCAATCATTTTTATAATCTTCAGACTCAAAGACCAAACTTCCCCAACGATTATATACTTCGACAGCTGCCCTTTCATCTGAGTTAACACCATCAATCACAAAAGTGTCGTTAACTCCATCTCCATTCGGCGAGAAACCATGCGGAATAGATACTGGTTTTGCAGGAGGTGTGATATTTGGTATGATAATTGGCGTTGGCGAAGACTCAAATGGATTTCCGTCGTTGTTTGGATCAGGATTTTCTCCATTCACAGAAGAGTCCGTTACCTGAGTAAGATTATCTTCGGTCATTGCCTTAGCATATGCATTTGTATGAAGCGTATCTATTAATACATTTTTGGTAATATTAATGGTGTACTGGATTACGATACTATCACCAGGAAGTAATGCTGTAGTAGAATCAACGGTAAGTAACGAGTCTAATCTTCCATTAAATCTTAAATTCAATACTGTATTCGCTCCTCTTACTAAAGTAGGTCTTCCTAAAATAGACCAAGCCGCTACTTGGCTACCAATTGTTGTTGTCAAATCATTGCTTAAAGCAATATCTTTAAGGAGTACATTACCATAGTTTTTGGCGATTAATGTCATCGTAACATTGTATGAACCATCTGATTGAGGACTAGTATCAGTCACTGCTGACAATGAAACGCCAATCGATGCTTTTACATTAGAAGCTCCTTTGGTAAGTACCACTGGTGTTGCTACATTATCATTTGACGGATTCAAATCACCGTTTCCATCTGGATTAGTGCCATTCGTTGAAACATCTGTGTATGACTTATTATCAGAGCCAAGTCCTGTTCCTATCGCTACGTTGTTAAAAACAGAATCCGTTGCCGCTGCTACATTTATAGTAACCGTTAAATTGATAATAGCTGAATCTCCTTTGGCAAGTGAACTTAATGAATCCACTAATAAATTACTATTAGCCCCTATTCCATTATAGTTTGGATTAACTGTTATACCAGCCTTGGTTGTTGTTACGGTTGGTTTTGCCACTATCGTTGCTCCTTTCGCTACAAAAACAACACCGAGGCTATCTCTTACATTGAGTCTGGTAATATTGTTTGTTCCCATATTAACTACTTTGATTCTATAAGGAACTGTCCAAACGTTCTGTGAAACTCTTTTCAAATCAGCACTAACCAATTCTTTCGCTAATCCAATTATGGTAGTAGAGTTACCTAAAGTTACCTGCGTTACACTTGGATTTGCATTAACATTTGTACCATTACTAGACTTCGCAATAAGCACCTCATTGGTAGGGCGTTTACCACTTATCTGAGCCTGACTATTAAATGGTCCAGTTTCTCCATTGGTTGTAACCTGAACAATATAAGTTACTGTATCTACTGCCCCAGGAAGCATATAGCTGGTAGCAGAATTAACTATATTAGAATCTAACAACCCAAAATTATTATTCACAGTTAATTTAGAGCCAGCTCCTAATGTTGGTTTTTTAATGATAATTGCCGTCGTCGGAGTTTTAAAAGTAGTAGCCAAATTATTGGTTAGGCTTACATTTTTAAGTGTGTCTTTACAGAAGTTTTTAGCAATTAATTGATACGTAACATTATAAACACCACTCGACACCGATACAGTGTTGGTCACTGCCATGGCAAGCCCTACTCTACATGAATCTACCGTTATATTTTCTCCATTTACAGTTACAGAAGAATTGTCATTTGCAGGATTAGTATCCTTAAATGAAGCAACAGAAGCAGGGTTTGTCACTGCGGTTGTTACTTTCATTTTAGCTACATAAGTAAACGTTTTTGTTTGATCTTTTTCTAACGAATCTAAGTTAATTACGATTTTGCCCCCCGAAATTGTTAATCCTGCAGGAATTAAAATTAAGTCTATACCAGCAGGGAAAGGGTTGCTAATTACGATATTCCTTGCTGTGCCAGGGCCATTGTTTTTAACTGAAATCGTAAAACTGATATTTTCGTTAAGTTTTGCTGTTGCTTTATCTGAAACAATCGTAATAGCTACATCAGCATTCGGAGTTGTAGTGCCATTATCAACAATAATTATCGCTCCTGCTGAATAACATCCCTCAGTCGATTGATAAAAAGCATAATAAGTACCAATTCCTACAGCCGTCGGTGTTAAAACTGTGTTCGTCGTTGGCGAACTTGTCGTTTTAAATACTAATGTCGTTCCTGTTGGCGCCGTACTAGTCACTAGTTTTGTTAAGTCAGTGGTTGCTCCTACTGCAATCGTACTATTAATGGTAACTGGACTAACAATATTTGAGGTAGTATTTACTACAAATGATAATTCATTTGATTGTGGTGAAATACAAGATAGACTTTCACAAGTAGCGCTATATTTTATATTAGCATTTGGCACAATGATTTTAGGCAATCCCGTTGTTCCATCAGACCATCTAATAGTTCCTACACATCCTGTTGCACTTAAAGTAATCGCTTGTCCCAAACAGATAGTTGTTTTATCTGATGTAATAACTGGTGCTACTAGGTTACATAATTCAGTTACCGTAATCGTTACTGAACTTCTATCATCTTCATTATTACTCGTTCCATTCGCTGGCGTCGAATCTGGGTCAGGTTGGTCAGATTTTGTAATTTCAGCAGCGCTAGTAAATGTACCAGCTGTAAGCACTTTTACTTTATAAGTAAATACCTGTGATGAGCCACTCGGAATACTAACACTTGTCCCTGTAATAACTCCAGAAGTATGAGTCGTATTAGTGCTTGATACAAATACCATCCCTGCTGGTATTATATCCTTAACTTCAACGTTGGTTGCAGTATTTGGTCCAGCATTATTAACAGTTAAGGTATAAGTAAGCGTATCGCCAACATGTGGCGTAAGATTTGATACAGTTTTTATTAAACTCAAATCAGCATTTTCTCCATTAATCGTTACAGAAGAAGAATTATTTGTAAGATTAGGGTCTTTTAATGAAGTAACAGAAGCAGGGTTGATAATTGTCGCTGTTCCTTTCATCTTGCCTACATAAGCAAATGTTCTTACTTGATCTTTCATTAATGAATCGAAGCTAATCACGATTTTATCTCCTGAAACTGTTAAGCCATTAGAGCTTGAAACAAATTCTAATCCAGCAGGTAGCGGATTGGTAATGACGATATTCCTTGCCGTACCTGGTCCATTATTAGTTACCGAAATCAAGAAATTGATATTTTCATTCAGCTTTGCAAGTGTTCTATCAGCATCAATCTTAATTGCCACATCTGCATCAGCTACAGTTGCTTCATTAAATACAATTATTCTAGTTCCTGCCGAATAACATCCATCAGGCGATTGATAGAAGGCATAATAAGTACCAACTCCTACTGCCGTCGGTGTTAAAACTGTATTCGTCGTTGGCGAACTTGTCGTTTTAAATACTAATGTCGTTCCTGTTGGCGCCGTACTGGTCACTAGTTTTGTTAAGTCAGCAGTTGCTCCTGTTGCAATAATCGTGTTGGTAGTAACTGGACTCACAATACTTGGAGTAGTATTTACAATAAACGATAACTCATTAGATTGTGGGGAAATACAAGGTGAGCTTTCGCAAGTAGCAGTATATTTTATGTTAGCATTTGGTACAATAACTTTAGGCAGTCCCGTTGTTCCATCAGACCATCTTATAGTCCCTGCACAACCTGTCGCACTTAAAGTAATGGCTTGTCCCAAACAGATAGTTGTTTTGTCTGATGTAATAACTGGTGCTGATGCTGATGTAACTGTAATAGTTCTGATTAAAGATGCAGCACTTGTACAAAGTCCAATACTACAAGTAGCAGTATAAGATGTTGTAACAGTTGGAGAAACCGAAACTATTGCACCTTTCTGACCATCAGACCAATTGACCGTACCGCTACAACCAGTCGCTGTCAGTTGTACTGCACTTCCTAAACAGATGCTTGAAGTTGCCGAAGTAATGACCGGTATCGCTGGGTTCTCAACGGTAATCACCGTTTGTACTGATTTTATTGATGTACAAAAAGCAGTACTACAAGTAACAGCATAAGACGTTGATTTAGTCGGTATCACTGTAAGGCTTGCTCCTGTAGCAGTTTTATCATCATAATACCAAGTGACCGTTCCATTACAACCATCCGCTGTTAAGGTTACTGAGCCTCCTGGACAAACAGATGATGCTGTCGTACGTATTGTTGGTGCTGGAATAGGCACTACATTGATAACTTTCGAGGCAGAAGCATTGCTCGTACAACCATTAATCGTACAAACAGCATTATAGCTTGTTGATACAATCGGTGTTACTAATATAGTAGTTGTTGTTTGTCCTGTACTCCATCTTACCGCTCCATTACAATTTAACGCAGTTAATGTAATTGATTCTGAAGGACATATTTCTGTTTTCTCCGCTAAAATATCAGGAGCATTTGGTTTTTGTGTAACGATAATGTTGATAGCTGCTAATGCGCTTTCGCAACCTGATACTTTACATTTAGCTGTAAATGTTTGTGAAGAGCTAGGCGTTACCGTTAACGTATTTCCTGTTGGTAAACCTGCTACTTGCCATTCTACTACTCCGCTACAACCAGTAGCTGTAAGCACCGATGATTCACCCGAACAAATAGTACTTTGTGAAGCAATTAAAGTTGGTGCGGCAATATTCGTTACTGTGATGCTCATTACATTTGATGCAGGGCTTTGGCAAGCATCCTTTTGGCAATAAGCGGTATATGTTCTACTAACTGTTGGGCTGACTGTTATTGAAGCCACATTTGTTTGCCCTGAACTCCACACGATAGTTGACCCTGTACAGCCAGTAGCTGTTAAGGTAGTTTGTCCGTTCAGACAGATAACACTGTTTGTTGCTGTGATTACAGGTGCAGTTAAGTTACATACTTCTGTGACAGTAATGCTGACAGCGCTTCTATCATCTTCATTATTATTGGTTCCATTACCTGGTGTTGAATCTGGGTCTGGCTGATCAGACTTTGTAATTTCAGCGCTGTTCGTAATACTACCTGCTGATAACACCTTTACTTTGAAAGCAAATTGTTTAGAAGAACCACTCGCAATACTTGCTACTACTCCCGTAATAAGGCCTGAACTATGCGTTACATCGCTACTTGATAAAAATGCCAATCCTGATGGCAAAGCATCTTTCACTTCAACATTAGTAGCAATATTAGGACCAGCATTGTTTACATTTAATGAATACGTAAGCGTATCGCCAACATTCGCTATTGAATTTGAAACCGATTTGGCCAAACTTAAATCAGCTCTTTCTACTACGTTTACTGTGACTGATGATGTATTATTAGCCAATTTACTTGGGTCATCATTTGTTCCAGTGATTGTTGCCGTGTTAACTACTGCCCCTATTTTGCTAAGTTTTACATTTATTAAAAGTATTTTATTCGACCCTTCTGATAAACTACCCACATTCCAAACTCCAGTAGCACTATTATATTGACCTGCTGGAATGGCACTTAAAAAAGTGGCTCCTTGTGGCAAAATATCTGTTAATGTTACATTATCAGCATTAATATTCCCAATATTTCTTGCGTCAATAGTATATGAAATGTCTTGCCCTAATAAATAAGAAGGCGATGTTCTAGCATCTGGTGATGAGATTACGGTTTTTACTACCGCCAAATCTGTGAAACATTTTGATACTTTAAATGAAATAGAGGTACGGTCACTCACACAGCCTTCAGCACTAGTTGCTTCAGCAAAATAAGTTACAGTTCCTTCAATCGTTGGCGTTACAGAAAATCCTAAGTCTGAACCAATGCCAATTGGTGTAGTACTTGTCGCTGAACTATACCATTTAATCGTATTACCGGCACTCACAGCAAATAATTTGGTTGAGCTACCTAAACAAATAAGGGTATCGCTCTTTAAATTAACAGGTGCAGCAGGTTTTGCCTTAATCGTTAAAATTGTATTTGCCAATGCTGCATTACAAAGCGAAATAGCTCCGTCTGGGTCATTGGTTTTAAAACTCAATATAATAGACCCATCAATCACATCCGCAGCTGATGGTGTATATTTTGCAGTAAGGCTAGCGGCATTATCAAAAGTACCTGTTCCGTCTGTGGTCCATACCCCACTCGTTGCTCCTCCGCTTAATATTGCATTCAGTTGTACTGGCGTTGACGTTCCTCCGCAAATTGGTAAAAGAGCAGTTAAGCTAACAGCGGGTGGATTGGTACATTGACAAGTCGTAATATTTACAACCACCATAGCTCCATCGCTATAACAACCATTGCTTGATTTCTCGAAAAGGAAATACGACCCTGCCCCTATCGCTGTAGGATTTGAAATAACAGGTGAAGTCGTAGAATTAGCAGTATGCCATTCAAAAGTTCCGCCTGTTGATACCGTGCTAGTAATAGCGTCGGCTAAGTTTACGCTTGTAGCATTGATGGCACAATTATTAGTAAGCGTTGCAAGTACTGTTGGCGTAGCTGGCTTAGGATTAACGGCTACCGTCACAGATGCTTTTTCACTAGGACAAGCAGTTGCTGAACTATTAACAATACTTAAAAAATAAGTAGTAGTAACCGAAGGCGATACTGTTATTGATGAAGTCGTTGCAAAAGGAGTGGTTGCAGTAGCAGAAGTAAACCATTGAAAAACTGGGTCGGTTACGCCCGGTGTTCCTAAAGTCACAGTTCCACCTGAACAAATAGTAGTACCCAAGATAAAAGGAGCAGCAGGAGTTGTATTAACATTGAAGCTAACACCCGTTGCATCTAATTGCGCACATACGGTACTACTCGTATTTATCGTAGTTGCTAAATCGCTTGCTTTAGTAACCCCAAAAATTATATTTGATAAATTCAAGTAGTTGCTACTGCTTGAATTAGCATTATATACTAACGTAAAGATTTTGTAAGCATCAGGAAGCGCCACAGAAAATGATGGTGTATTACTAATCTGTTGGATAGTATTAGTAGAGCCTTTTGTTAGGATATAGTTTACAGAGAAACCAGCAGGGACTACAGGCGATACCCCTGTAGAAGCAGCAAGGACTACTTGTCCACCAGCCGCTGGTAAACAGATGCTAGGAGTTGTTGTTGTTAATGTCCCTGTCCCAATAATACAGTTAGCAACAATACCAGCATCAATTGTTAAGTTATCTCTGCCAACATCGCCAGCTGGTTTTGTCACATCAATTGCGATAGTATTACTAAAACCACCTACGCCAGCATCAGAATCGTTTGTTGAGTTACTGCCTGGGGCATTTGGTGTTACAAAACTTCTTCCTGTCGGTAAAATGAATTTAACTTTGTAAGAACCCGACATTAAATTACTAAACAAATATTTTCCTCCATTAGCCGTAACATCAGTTGCCAATAAGGTATTGTCTGTAGCATCGTATAATTCTACTGTAATACCATTTATTCCTGTTTCACCTGTATTTTTAATACTATTTCCGTCAACATCATTCCAAACTATACTACCAATAGAACCAAATAAGCCTGGTGTAAATTTAAAAGCACAACAACCATTTACCGGACAACGCCCATTGGTTGCTGTAAAAGCATATTCTGTATAATCTGTAACATTTGTTATTCTAATGTTACCATCTGCTAAAAGTGTGACATCAGGAGTAGTACTTGTAACAATTACTGGCGTACCAGTTGCTCCTACTTTTTTAGTCCAAACAATATTGGTAAAACCTGTTGGTATTTGTGTTACATGTTCGTCTCCAGTATAAAAAAACTCTTCTATAGAAAAGCAAGTACCATCTTGATCATCTTCTAAAATCAAATGATTATTAGGGGTTGAATCGGTATCTTGCTCTGTTTCTTTTGTAATCTCTGCGATATTATACCAAAAGCCTCGTTTAGTAACAGTAGCTACTACTAACATCGTAAGTTCAGTACTTCCTGCCACTTCCCCTACATTCCATATTACAGACGTTACACCACTAGCTGTTGTCGTAGTGGCAGTACCAACTCCATTAACATTAAATGATTTGAAAGTAACTCCTGCTGGTAGCGTATTGGTTAATTCTACCCCAGTAGCTTTATCTGGATTAATGTTCTTAACCTTAATCGTATAAATGAGATCAGCACCAACAACGGGACTTTGATTGCTAATGGTTGTACTTACCGATAAATCGGGCAAAGCAGCAACAGTATTAAAGGATGAAGCGAATGATAGAAATATTATCCCAATAAAAGCACGACAAACAGCCATTGCATAGCGGTTGTTTTGTGTACTCGAACTAGTTAATAATGATAACATAGCAAAAAACGATTTTGAAAAATTAAAGCCGTTTTTGAATACACGATTATTGGTAACCACTTTCGAAGGGTAGTTATTAAACCAATTAAACAAACTTGTTTGCATTAGTTTTTTACTTTTATAAACCGAGTTGCTTTGGTAAAAAATTTGAGTCATTATTTGTACAGTTAGTAGATTGTCCATTTGTATGCTGGAATACGTTTTGAACAATTTAGGTCCCAATCAAATTGAATTAATATATATGGTAGCTCGTTTCAATCCTTGTGCTTCATTTAATGAATGATGCATCAAGCTCTTATTTATTGTTTAGTTATAGGCATACCCCACACTAAACCAATTACTTATATCCAAAAAAAACTATTAGTAGTACTATAAAAAGAGATAAATAGGTTTATTTTTCATTTTAGAAATGAATATCCCCTTTAAAAGCATCCAAAATTGTGCCAAATAATTAAAAAATAGCAACTATTTTTAATTATGGAATAGTATGTTTAAATCCATAAATTTAGCACCCTTTTTATTTATAAAACGGTTTGAATAGTTTTTTTTATCAATAATTTTTTATTAGTGATATCTAAACATAATTCAGCGTTTACTTTTCCGTGAGAAATGATGAAATTATTTGAATTGGTTATTGAATACCAGCTCTTGCTTAAATGAAAAAAATATTTTTAATTATTTTTTCATCCAAAGCAATATGATGGAAACAATTGGTGTATTCTATTACAGATGAGGACAGAACAACTACTACATACACTAAAACAGTGCCGAAAGAACGATCGAAACGCACAGCGAGAGCTTTATGAAGGCTTTTATAGGTATGGCTTATCCGTTTGTATTCGTTATGTAGCAGACCTTGATACATCTAGAGAATTATTAAATGATGGTTTTATGAAAGTATTTACCAATATAGATCAATATAAACCCGAATATCCTTTCGTGAGTTGGTTCAAAAGAATTTTGGTAAATACATGTATTAACTATCTTCGTAAATCGCATCAAGAAATACCTACTGCCGAGCTGGTTGAAGCATCGGAAATGGGAATGGAAATGGATTTATTTGGAAAGTTTTCGGTGGAAGAAATTGCTACCCTCATTCAGCAACTACCTCCTGCTTATAGAACTGTATTTAACCTACACGTTATTGAAGGATATGAACACAAAGAAATAGCCGAAATGCTGAATATTTCAATTGGCACTTCGCTCTCTAACCTTCATAAGGCTAGAAAAAAATTACAAGAACTGATTTTAACTAATAATTTTTAATATGTACACACTAATTATTGGTTAACAATGGATGAATAAGCATCCTGTAAAACGATAATTATCTTTGGTTAATAAAGCACTGAAATCATGGATGAACAAGATTTTGACCGACTGTTTGGTTCGCAGCTTCCCAATTTTGCGGGAAGTGATTGGCGGGAAATGGAAGGACGTTTGGAAAGAAACGATTTAAAACGGAAACTGACCCGACTGATGTGGGCGATACCATCAATAGCCACTATTATGTTTGGCGTTTCGGCAGTGTTGTATCATTACTTAAACCAAACCCAACAAAAAGTAAAAGAATTGGAAAATAGGTTAGTAGAAGTACATTCAAGGTATTCTAGCAAACCTGATACTATTATCCAAAAAACAATTGTTTATGATACGATTTATCAAAAAGTATTCGTCACTAAAACAATTGTACAAGTACCTAGTACGAGTGAAAAATTTACCAATAACCAAGACAAAGCTTACTTCGAAAAATATGATAATAAAACTACTGGAGAACAATCTATTATAGAAAGAGAAAAGTATATGGGTATGAATAAATTAAATTTTAAAAGCCCTATTTTAGCTACTTCGTCTCTCGATAAAAAAAACGTGATTGAATCTTTTAAATCAGTAGCAATGGAGGAGGATTCATTAGTGATGGAAAATCATTTCTCGATTATTCCAAAGTCGGTCTCAATTGGTGCGTTGGGCGGTATTCAAATGCCAATTGGTAATTTTTTAGAACGCGGTGGAGGTACTCAAATAGGGGTAAGAACGGTTCTGGGTTATCATAATAGCAAAGGCTTAGAGCGTTGGGGAGTAGTGATAGATTTACAGAAAAACGATCTCTTTTTCGAGAACCACCGAGAAGAGGGCTTCGGGTATTTTGACGGGGGCTTTGGAATAGGCGGAGGCGGTGTTGGGGGTGGCAAAAAGCCATTAAAAAAAGTAGATGTACCTCAATTTTGTGCTTATCAAGTTGGGTTGGGGCTACGATACAATTTGTTATTTAATCAAAACTTCAAACCATATTTTGGAGTAAACTGGAGCGTGCAAATACCTAATCAATATAATATCAATTACTATTATGAAGACCCAACGAACAATCAAAGTACCTCTAACAAACAAGCATCCATTGCCAATTTGTTAGGGGGCAACGTTGGGGCGACGTATCAATTTTCAAAACATTTAGTAGCCAGTGCAGAAATAAATTATCAGACCCAAGCATTAAAAAACCCTAATCCTTTAAATGCTCCGGCTACTTTAGGTGCTAGGCTTGGATTATTTTATAGGTTTGGTAATTAAGGTTTAACGTTTCACATATTATAAGTTTCCGTGCCTGATTTTTCTTTAAAAAGTCGGGGTGTATATCTTTTTGTCAAAAATAACCACTATTTGTTTATAGTAAAAAAATGAAGAACAGTCTGATTAAAGTATTGACATTAATGTTTGTTTTAGCTTTTGTTTTTAAAGCACAAGCTCAGAATAACACTAATAATGAACCCATTTTTGGGACGGTAGTCGTAAAAAAAGTATCAAGCGATACTACAAAAAAACCTTTTAATATATTCAAACCAGCTTTTTTAAGGCTTGGCGTAATGGGTGGAAGCATATTTTCATTCAATGGCGGACGAAATTCTGTAGGTGGCACACTAGGACTAAGAGTGGAATATGGTATTTCAAATCGTTTTTCAATCATTGGGCAATTTCAAAATAATGCAAGCAGAGGCAACGATTTTCCAGAAGTACAAACGTCTTTGGGATTGAATTGGATGCCCTTCAAAAGCAAACGTTTACAACCTTACGTTGGTCTTGGAGTAGGCATTGGTGGTAATGGTTTTGGTAGGTATAATCGCCGATTCTCTGGAGCAATGCCTGCATTTGATTTTGATAATAATAAAAGAAGACATCATGCTGAAGGTTTTGGTTTGGTAAGAACAGGCCTCAACTATGTGATAGCACGCCGACTGATTGGAACGCTAGAAGCAAATTATCAAATGCCTTTTCAAACAAAAAGCTCGAATGGGAACGCTAATATTGCCTTGGGCTTATCGTACCAATTCGGAAGAAATAAAAAATAGCAACACAAATTTGGTTTTACATAAACGGTTGGGGCTAATGCCCCGACTGTTTCTTGAAAGCTTAGAAACGTGTGCTATGTACAAGATGTAACACAGTAAAATATCAAAAGCTTATTTTCTCATACTAACTCTTTCCATTATGAATACTTCAGTCATAACCACCATTCAAGGTTTTTTAACAAAAACGTTTTATGTGAAACCGCATAGGGTAAAGCCCTACACTAGAATCTATGAAGATTTGGATTTGAATCAAATGGAATTTCTAGAAATGGTGATGATTGTTGAAAATGAATATCAAGTACAATTGGCTGATGGAGAGCTAGGTAAATGCAAAAAAATTAATGACCTCGCTACGATGATTGAGCGGGCGTTAGGAAGAGTATGAGAGTTTTTTTCATAGATGTAGAGTTTAAGTGAATTGGAAACGCCATAAAGAATCTTATGGCGTTTTTTGTTTTTTTATATGCTTAAACTTACAATTTATACTTCAAAGCCAAATTAACGATTGCTCCTTCTTGGGGTGCCCAGATAGGTTTAAATGACGGGGTTTGAAGTGTTCCTGACACAACGCTCTCATAATCTGACTGTTTGATGTTTAATACATTTTCAGCATTTAATATCAAACTTAGGTGATCACCAAATTTACGCTCAATGGCCGCTGCCCAAAATACATAGTCTTTCACTCGTTGATTATCGTATAAATATTGGCTACCTACAAAACTACTTTCTATCCCAAAACGCCATTTATTTTCAACCGTATACGCCAATGTTAATGAAAATTTATCTTGCGGACTGAAAGGCAAATAAGCCGATTCGCCCGAGCCTGAACGCTTGGCAATGGTATGATTATACCCTAAATAAAACTCAATGGCATCATATTCTAGTCGTAAATAGGTATCTGTACCAATGCTGTTAATATCATAATTTGCATTGGTCAAGCGAGTTTTATTATTGCCACTGATTGAAGCCTCTGCAACAACAGGGTTCGTAATATTGGTGTAATAAAAAGCTTGGTCTAATTGTACGGAAAATTTTTCCCCAATGTGCGTAGAATATGCCACATCTATATTACTTCCCACCGAATGTTCTGGTTTTATCCCCATATCTAAAGGACTAAGGTTCCAGTAGTTTACACTAGTAACGCTGTTCGCTGGCGTTTGATTAGCAAACACATTAGGTGTTTTATACCCCGTCCCCACACTCCAACGAACGGTAAAGTGTTCCGACGGTTTAGTCATCAACGAAATTCGTGGTAATACAAATGTGCCAAAAACATTATGCTTATCTACACGCAAACCTATTTGTAATGAAAGTTTGGGGAATAACTGCCAATCGTCCTGAGCAAAAAAACCAATGGTGTTGTATTGATAACTTACTAGCTGAGTACTATCGAGTTGAGGTTTATTGAAATTCTCTAAGGTAAAGTTTCCGCCTAAAACTACCTTATGTTTACCAGCCACCCAATAATCAGCTATTTCAGTGTAGGATGATGTTTGGTTAGCCTTGAAGAATTTACTTTGTTCAGTAAAGTTTCTGCTAAACGTACTAATAGCACCTTTGATAGTTAAAGTATTATCGTCTGAAAAAGCATGATTAAAATTATAGTCCACCGTATGGCGTTGAAAATCGTTGGCAGAAACAAACAGTGGTCCTGCATTATTTTCTTGGTTTACAGCCTCCACAACACCTCCAACCCTTTTCTCCGTAATAAATGAGTAACCTACATTTACTTTGCTTTTATCTGAAATGGTATAAAAAAAGCGTGGGTGAAAAGAAAACTGCTTTATTAAAGGGCTATCTGAAAAACCATCGTTGTTTACATCTACCGCCTTTTGATCAGTGACACCTGCGAAAAGCGTCATACCAAATTTGCCAAATTTCTGGGCATAATAAGTATTTAGGTTAGTCTCTTTTAAGTTACTTCTATTTAAAACACCCGTAAATTCTGGAGTTTCAGAGGTAGGTGTTTTTGAAACAATATTAATCATCCCTCCTATTGCCCCTCCGCCATAAAGCGTAGACACTGAGCCTTTCACTACTTCCACTTGTCGTAAATCTAAAGGTGGAATTTGCAAAACGCCTAAGTTACCCGAAAAGCCTTCAAAAAGGGGAATCCCGTCACGTAAAATCTGAGTATATTTTGAATCTAAACCTTGCATTCTAATGGCTTGATTTCCATTGGTAGGCGAAGTTTTTTGGATATGAATAATAGAAATATCCCCGAGAATACTAGCGACATTCCCTGGTACTACCGCACTTTCTTCATCCATATCTTCTTGACCAAGCACCTCTACTTTTATAGGTAAATCTTCAATACGAGAATTGGTTCTTGAGGCGGTAACAGTCACTTCTTCAAGGTCTTCTCCCGATGCCGAAAGGGCAATTACAAAAGGTTGTTTGTCATCACTAAGAGGTAAAGTAATCTCAACTTGTTTTTTTTGATAGCCTATAAAACTAGCTTCAAAAAGCTGTTTGCCCGCAGGAAGGTTTTTTAATGTTACCAAACCATTGATATCCGCCGAACCACCAATTGCTTTTTTAGTGTTTAGCAAGCGAACACTTGCCCCGATAAAGACTTCATGATTGGTAGAATCCTCTAGTTTAAAGCTAATGGTAATATTTTGTGCAAAAATTGTTGAAGAGAACATTATCAACAAGCATAGGAATAAAGGTTTGTGTTTCATTTGAATCCATTTTTTGAACAAACCTATGACATGAATTTGGAGGAAATTTGAAGACAGAAACTTCATTACCATTTCACTTCAAAAATATGCTCGTTTTCAGCTTCATTAAATTGGTAGAAAAGCTTCAAATCGTAATATTCTGCTATCTGATGCACAATGGCTAGCCCTAAACCTGTAGCTTCTGGATGATTAGGGTGTTTTACAAAACGGTGAAACAGTTGCTCAACAGGAAAAGGCAAGGCTTCGCCTTTGTTTCTGATAATTAGGAGGTTTTGGTGTAAAATACAATTAATTTCTCCTTGCTTTTGGTTGTATCGAATCGCATTTTTCAATAAGTTACCCACTAATATCTCTGCTAGATACGGGTTTATCCATAAATATTGATTATCCTGAATTTCCTTCTTGATGACAATCTCCCGATGTTCAGCAAAAGCCTGATAAGTATCCAAGAGTCCTTTTACTAACACGCTCATATCTACTGCTACTGCCTCTGAAAACTGATTGTTTTCTATCTTGGTGAGCAATAACAAAGATTTATTCAATTGCGAAATCTTTTGAAGTGCTTCGGTAGATTTTTGAATATGTAAAATTTCTTTTTCGGGTAAATTCTCTGACTGCAAAAGGGTTTCTAGCTCTAAAGAAATAACCGCAATAGGCGTTTGAATTTCATGAGAGGCATTTTCAGTAAACTGTTTTTGCAAACGGAATTGTTTACCAATCCGCTCTATCATTAATTGGAGTGTCTGGCTTAGTAAATTAAATTCCTCTGTGGCTTCCGGCTGAAAGAAAGTTTCCGATTGCTTATTGATTTGATATACCCTTAGTTTGTCGATAATGCCATTAAAAGGTTTCCATAATTGACGATATACCATAAAGTTGAGGAACAACATCAACAATAATAACCCTAAAAAGCATAGCCCAACACCTACCGATAATTTTGCCGCAATTTCTTCAAACTCTTCATAAGGCTGTTTCAAAGTAACTAAAAAATTATGTTGTGGTGTGACAACACTCCCTTTCAAAACCCTGATGGCTGTTTTATGATTTTCGCGTAAATCTATTTCGGTAGAATCCATCAAATAAGGTTGTATGTTGATAGATGCTGGAATAATTGCTAGGTGAGGATTATCATCAATCGTCAGTAGATTGAACTGACTAGGAGGAAATTCGTTAAGCCTTTTTTGGACTACTTTAAAATGCGAAATTAATAATTCATCTATTTCGTGTAAGGTAGATTTATGGATAAACCAGTTGAGCATCAGTACACCGAAAATGGCAATCGGCAAGGATGCTAAACTTAAATAGAGTGCTGTTTTAAGGAGTAATTTCATGATTTTTCTGAAAAAATATAGCCTGCGCCATATCTCGTTTTTACATAATCTGGACAGCCCTTCTCGATAAGTTTCTTACGAAGATTTTTGATGTGGGTATAAATAAAATCGTGTGAATCGGCCAAATCCATGGAATCTCCCCAAAGATGTTCGGCAATCACAGACTTCGAAAGTATTCTATTCTTGTTTGAAATAAAGAATAATAGGAGTTCATATTCCTTGCCCGTCAGCTCTACTAGTTCATCTTTAACACTTACTTGTTGGTTATCTGGGGAAATACTAATCACATCAAAAACTACTTTCGTTTTTCCATCAAATAATCTCCTCCTCAACACTGATTTAATTCTGGCATTCAGTTCAGATAAATGAAAAGGCTTCGTTAAATAATCGTCTGCTCCCAAATCGAGCCCTGTTAATCTATCCTCCAACGAATTTTTAGCAGACACGATAATGATACCTGCCGAGGTATTACGTTTCTTTAATTCACGAATAATCTCTAGCCCGTTTCCGTCAGGTAAAGTAATATCTATTACTAAGCAGTCATAATCGTAATCATTTACTTTCTCAATGGCTTTGTGAAACGTAGCAACCGACGAAACGATATTTCCTTCTTGTTCTAAAAAAGATTGCATCGATACCAATAGTGAAGGTTCATCTTCAATAAGTAAAATTTTCATTCTTGCAGTGTTGATTGACTCACAAGTTATTAAATGTTTCTGAAGGAAATCTGATTTTTAAACTTGATAAAGGTTCAGTTAAGGTGATTGGGAGCTGTAGTTGCAAGAAGACAAAAACCTCATAGCCATCAAGCCATGAGGTCTGGAGTATGTTAGTGCACATAGTTAGATTGTTTTACAAATATGAAAACTTTTTATCAAAATTAAAATGCGTATTTATACCTATTTAAAGAAAAAAGATTTTTAACGTAGCAAAAAGACTTTACAAGATGTTTTTTTAAAAACCGTCAATATGGTGATACCTACTAATATTAGCAGAAAAACCTTTTTCATGCTAATAATTATCGGTTTACCCTGCCAATTTGACATTTTATATTGCCTTGGAACTGTATTTGCAAATATTCACTTTAGTAGAGTTTAAAATGTTTTAAGCTAAAAAATGACAAAATGACTATGCAAGAAAAAGGTAATATCTCGATTCATACCGAGAACATTTTCCCGATTATTAAAAAATTCCTTTATTCTGACCATGAAATATTCCTTCGTGAGTTAGTGTCAAATGCTGTTGATGCTTCGCAGAAAATTAAAAGATTAGCTTCAATTGGTGAATATTCAGGTGAGTTAGGTGAATTGAAAGTTACGGTTTCTTTTGATAAAGAGGCAAAAACCATCACCATTTCAGATGCTGGTTTGGGGATGACGGCTGAGGAAATTAAAAAATACATTAATCAAATTGCTTTCTCGGGTGCTACCGAGTTCGTAGAAAAATATAAAGATAAAGGCGACGAAAAAGCTATTATCGGGCATTTCGGTTTAGGTTTCTATTCTGCTTTTATGGTAGCTGAAAGAGTTGATATTATTTCAAAGTCATATCAAGAAGGTTCAGAAGCCGTAAAATGGACTTGTGATGGTTCTACTGAATTTGAAATTTCAGAGGCTACTCGCGAGGCTCGTGGTACTGATATTATTTTACACGTAGCCGAAGACTCTCTTGAGTTTTTAGAAGAATTTAAATTGAAACAAATTCTTGATAAATACTGTAAATTCTTGCCGATTGAAATTGAATTTCAAGAGAAAATTATCAATAATCCTTCGCCAATCTGGACTAAATCTCCGTCTGAATTAACAGATGAAGATTATCTTAAATTCTACGAAGAATTATATCCTTTTGCTGAAAAACCTTTGTTCTGGATTCACTTAAATGTTGACTATCCATTTAACCTGACGGGGATTTTATACTTCCCGAAAGTGAAAAATGAATTACAATTACAACGTGAAAAGATTCAATTATACAGTCGTCAGGTATTTATTACTGACGAAGTAAAAGACGTTGTGCCAGAGTTCTTGATGTTATTGCATGGCGTTATCGATTCACCAGATATTCCTTTGAATGTTTCGCGTAGTTTCTTACAGGCCGATAGTAATGTTAAGAAAATCAATTCGCATATTACTAAAAAAGTAGCCGATAAATTAGCAGAGTTATTCAAAACTGACCGTGCAGATTTCGAACAGAAATTTGACAATATCGGGCTATTTGTGAAGTACGGAATGATTTCAGACGAGAAATTCTATGACCGTGCGAAAGATTACTGTTTAGTTCAAAACGTTGATGGTAAACATTTCACGCTAAATGAATATGCAGAATTCGCTCAAGAAAATCAGAAAGATAAAAACGATGATGTAATTTACTTGTACACAAGCGATGTAAATGCACAAGACAGCTTTATCCAATCTGCCAAAAAACGTGGGTATGATGTATTGAAACTAGATTCAGTATTAGATAGTCACTTTATCAATCAGTTAGAAACTAAATTGGTAAAAACTAGCCTAAAAAGAGTAGATGCTGATACGATTGAGAAACTTATCGACAAAGGTGTTGCTGTTGATGTGGTACTTTCTGAAACAGAGAAAGAATCAGTGAAAAAGATTTTTGAAGAGGTAATCAACGATACAAGCAAAGTTGTTGCTTTAGAAGCAATGCCTGTTGATGAACTACCAGCCGTAATTACTCAAAACGAATTCATGCGCAGAATGAGCGATATGTCTCGTGCTGGTGGTGGAGGTATGAATATGTTCGGGTCAATGCCAAACAATTATATTGTTTCTATCAATGCAAACCATGCTTCTGTCGCTAAAATCCTTCAAACTTCGGATGTGCAAGAGCAGAAAAAATTAGCTAAACAAGTATATGACTTGGCCTTGTTGTCACAAAATATGCTTACTGGTGCTGATTTAACAGCCTTTATTCAAAGAACAGCTTTAGCACTGTAATAACACTGATAATGATAAAAGCTCTGTTAAGATTTATTCTTAGCAGAGCTTTTATATGATGTAGCTTATCCCTTAAATCAATGAAACTATGCTGTTTTTGATAGCATATAACACCAAACCCGTGACATTTCTGGAACCTGTTTTTTGTAATAGATTATTTCTATGACCATTGACAGTCTTTACACTTATATAGAGTTTCTCGGCTATTTCCTCGGCTGTATATTGTTGACAGACAAGCTGTAATATTTCCTCCTCTCTTTTAGTGATGACAATATTCATTTTTTTAGCCTTTACTTTTTTGCCTATTCTGCCTTGAATTGCCTTCAAAGTACGCTCGTTAATATAAGAGCCCTTGGAATGAACCGATTGAATAGCATCAAATACTTCTTGGGGGTCGCTATCTTTTACTAAATAGCCATGTGCACCATGTTCAATTAAATCGGTTATAAAATTTTCATCTTCATGAACTGAAAGAATAAGGATACGTACTTGGGGAAAAGAGGCTAACAGTGCATTCGTTACATCCAACCCATTAAATCCCCTGTTGTCGGGCCGTGGTGGAAGTGAAATATCTACTAACATTACATCTGGAATAGTTTTAGACTTATTTAATTTATCAATGACCGAATACCCATCTCCAGATTCAAACACTACTTCAAATTTATTATTACCGGCATAATTCAATATGCCTTTCATTCCTTCTCTGAAAAGTAGCTGGTCTTCTACCAAGCCTACTTTTATTTTGTTTTCCATTATTAAACGATTGTTTAGGTGGTGATGCTTTATTAAAAATCTGTAGAATAATAATTATAAAGGATTTACACTATTATCAATTGGTATTTCAATAAAGGCATAAAAACCTTTCGCATTTTCATTATTACCCCACTTAAAAATCCCATTAAGAGCTGTTACTCTGCCTTCTATACTTTTAAGTCCTAATCCATCAGAGCCATTTTCTATGTTTATTCCGCACCCATCGTCAGTGTATTTACACTGTATATCAAAAGCATTACACAAAATGTTTAAATCAATCACTGTAGCATTAGCATGCTTGATGGTGTTGTTGATTAATTCCATGATAATTCGATAATAACCTAAACTAATCACCCATGTGACAATGGGCATATCGCACAGCGCAGTCAAACGAATATGAATTTTCCCAGTTCTATTAATTTGGTCAGTAACAGCTTCTAAGGTTTTTATTAATCCAAATTTCTCCAATTGAGGTGGCATTAATTGATGGCTGATACTGCGTATACTACTAAGGGCAGATTCTGAAAGCTGACGAACGTTCTCAATACCTGCACGTGTTTTGGTATCTTCTTCTATAATTTGTTGTTCTATCACCATTAAATGCATCCGCATAATAGACAGCACAGCACCGAGTTCGTCGTGTAAATCTTGGGCTATTCTTTTACGTTCTTCTTCCTGAATATGGATGCTAGAACGGAGCAATTCATTTTGATAGAGTATTTTTAAGGATTCTTGCTTGAGCTTTTGCTCAAATAGGTTTTTGTGAAAGTGTTGATTTAAAAGCACAACACCTATGGCTATTATAAAAACTATAATAGTCATAGGTAATATGGTTTCTACAATGTTCAATTGCGTGACCGCTTCCATAGGCTAATAAAAAAACAACCGTACATTATAAAAGAGAAAAACGCATGCAATATCCATGTATAAAGATTAGTATCTACCGAAAATTTACTTACAATGGTAGCCCCAAAATAGAATATCAACAAATTGGACGTATGATAAATGAATAATCCAGAGTTGATCCAGTTCAAGCTGATAATATCATTATAAGCATTTTGTTTAACGATATCATTTAAAAAAACCATAAATGAAAAAAGCGTGAGGATTATAATAAGGATAGATTCAATTGTTAATGCATTAGAATTGAAGGTATAGATATTCTGTAAGGCTAGCGAATTAATGATACTAAAGATAGAGAATAATATGGTCATACACCATATTATTCTCTTATTAATAAAATCACCTAAGATTGTCCGATAAAACCAAGCTTGCAAAATAAAACCTACTGGAACGTATATATGTAATAAAGGCATATTGTTCTTACGATATAGCCAAAATGCCAAAGACAACAACTGTATAAAGCTTGAAAAAATGATAAAATAAGAAAATACACGTAATTCTCTTTTCAATTCATTAAAACAAGCAACAGTGTACAGCAGTGTTATTAGTATCGGTAAATCCGACAACAACAGTATCGTCTTGGCTATATTCATCCTCTATTACAGCTTTTTCTTAGTTAAAAGGTCTTCATTTGTTGCACATGTATTAGGGCAAGGGGTATTTAAATCCAACATATATTGGTCACCATTCGGGTAACTTGCTAGGTCTCTCGGTTTAATTCCATGTCCATTTTTATCAAGCATAACATCTTCCCCACCAATAGCAGGAGTAACATTTAAATTGGCTCCTACTACGGGTACTACATATAATTTAAAACTTCCTTTACTTTCTTTTTGCGACTTTGGTTGGTAGGCTAAATAAACCCGAATATTTTTATAAGTGGCTTTGCTAAGTAATGCTGAGTCTAAACCCATGGCAACTAATAATTCTTGAGATCTGATAGTATAAGCCCTAACAGACACATCAACTAGTTTTTTACGGCATAATGAGTCATAGGAGTCAATATCAGCAATTGCACTGTCTTTTGGTGTTAGCAAATCACTGAGAGGTACGGTGCTTTCCTTTATCGTATTATTTTCTGACTTTGTACAAGCAGTCATGGTAATCGCACATAAAACTGTTGCGATTAATAAGTTTTTAGTCTTCATAGTTATTTTTATTTAGTGTTTAATAATAATTGCCACTTTTCGCAGGCTCGCTAAATAGTGCATTATTGAATACAATACAATAATAAAAAAATCAACTCAACAAACTACAAAAGACCATTGGCATAGTCCTAAAAACAGGTATTTATACCCGTCGTTTTCATCAAATCAGGTATAAATATCCGTTTTAAGAAAGAAGTATTTCTCATCTTTTCTCCTCCTTTATTTAATATCAATTTTGCATATCACTTTTAATGAAGTGGAGTTCAGTTACCACTTGAATAAACGGGTCTGTCTGTAGGGGCATTTACTACAGGGGCGAATTCTGAAAAGCCTTACGAGTAGGAACAATTTCAATCTTTTTTCACTATGGCTAAGAATAAAATTATCAACGTCAATATCATTATTGACACAACTCGACTAATGAGAGATTTTAAGAGTCCGAGCAAAGACCAAAATAATCCGACTGGCATCGGTCATAACTACCAATACATGGTGGTATCAGAAGGAACAAATATCAATGGACAAGGTACTGGCGACCTTAGCTTCACTGCTGTTCAGGGAGATGTAGTTCGTTTTTATGCAGTGTCTGAATACAATAACTATGACAACCCAGTTATTTTATACAATTTGTTCAAATTTGGGGGTGTTGATGTTTTCAATAATCCAAATTTTGAATTGCAGCAGTTTTCGAATGTAAGCACTGTGGCGCCAAAAACTTTTAATCCATTAACATTACAGAGTGGTGTTACACAAAATTTTTGGTTTGCACAAAACACTGTGAACCAAAAAGGAACAGAAAACTATGGGCTACGCTTTGCCTTGTATAATTATGATGATTCTAATAATTTAATCCTTTATGGTTATTTCGCTTGGGATCCTACCATCATAGCGAAATAGCATTTGATGTTACTTCACTTTTCGAAGCAATTTATTCCTAGAATAGGTTGCTTCGATATTTCATTTTACAATAATATATCCGTTTTATCTCCAATCATATATCATGAATACAATTGTAAACATCAATATTATAGTATTCACAGAGCAATTGATAAAAGATTATCCAGAGCCAAGCCAAGACCCATCAAATCCAACTCAGGTAGCTAACTCTTGTGTTTATGTTGTAAAATTCGGGCAACAAAATAAAAAAATCACAGGATTTGTAGGAGAGCATCTCAATATTAATGCATCAAAAGATTTGCAGATCAATTTCTTTATGTCATCAGAGACCTCTAATTACGATACTCCTGTTATTCTTTATGAAATGAATTTACAGAAGTCTATTGAACATAATCCTCTTCAGCTAAAAATGTTTCCAAAAGTTAAAACAATTGCCCCTAAAAGCTTCAATCCGCTTGTTTGTGAGACTATTGAGAAAGATTTTTGGTTTTACACTGGATTTTTCAATAAACATAATAAAAGTGAATATGGCCTTAGATTTTCTGTTTATAGTGACGAGAATCTAAATATCTTGGGGTATTTCCAGTTTAATTTATCCTTATCGATAGGCTGATACTTATTTCTCTTTAAAAAGGCTTTTTCCTTTAAAAACCATTCCTATTGAAGCTATTCCTACTAACGTAATTGAATTCAAAGGCATTAATATTGCCGCTACAATTGGTGAGAGCGTACCTTGTACAGCAAAAGTTAACCCAACACAATTGTACATTAATGAAAATATATAACTAAAACGTATAAGCTTCAACGCAAATCTGCTGTATTTCAAAAAGGCTGGGAAGTCTTTCAAATGCTCTGCTGATAAAATCCCATCACTCATTGGGGTAAAATTCAGCGTATCATCCGTTACGGCTATGCCTATTTCTGCCTGTTTCAAAGCCCCAGCATCATTCAAGCCATCTCCTATCATGATTACTTTTTTGCCTTGGGCTTGTAACTTAAGGATAAAAGATAATTTTTCATGAGGGCTACACTCAAACCGTAAATGCTCTTTTGAGGTAAACCAACTTTCTAAATGGGTCTTTTCGTGTTGATTATCGCCCGATAATAAATATGTTTCATAGTTTTCACCAAGGTTTTTTATGGTCTTTTCAATGTCTGCTCTGTAATGATTAGGCAACGCAAAATAGCCTAAGTATTCATCATCAATGGATAAATGAGCAACCGAAGCAGAGAATGAATTAAACTCTTTTTCAAGCGATGAATTGACAAAATTACCAGACCCCAACTTTACTAAATGTCCATGATATTTACCTTCAATTCCTTTGCCTGGGGTTTCTTTAAACCCTTCAATGGCTAGAAATTGTTTTTCATGTGATATTTCTTTTATCTTCTGTGAAATAGGGTGCGAAGAATTATGTGCTAAAGAAACCACTAACATTTCTTCAAAAACCGACAGCGGGCGCTTTCCTTGAAAGTGTGGCTTGGCTCCTTCTGACGTTGTGATTGTACCTGTTTTATCAAAAACGATGGTATCGCAATTAGCCATTGTTTCAATAACATCCACATTCTTTAAATAGAAATGCTGTTTTCCCAATATCCTTAACCCATTGCCCAGTGCAAAAGGATAACTCAACGACAGTGTGCAGGGACAAGCAATAATTAATATGGCTGAAAAAGCATTCAACATTTTACTGGAATCCTGAAAATACCAATAAGTAGCCACTGAAAATGCCAGTGTCAACACGCCAAAAGTAAAGTATTTACCTACTAAATTTGAAAACACTTTGATACGGCTTTGTTGCTCTTTCTGAAACGTATCATTGTTCCAAAGTTGTGTTAGATAGCTTTGAGATACATCTTTTAGCACTTCCATCTCTATCGTCCCTCCTACTTGTCTGCCTCCAGCAAATAAAAAATCGCCCAGCTCTTTATTTTCAAGGGCAGCTTCTCCTGTTACAAAGCTATAGTCTATCCTAGCTTCACCTTTATACAACAATGAATCCGCAGGGATTAACTCACCGTTTCTTATTAAAATTTTATCTCCTTTTTTTAAAGCACTTACTGAAACAGACTCTTGCACGCCCATCACTAAACGAGTAACCGCCAAAGGGAAATAGGATTTATAATCGCGTTCGAAAGACAGAAAATGATATGTTTTTTGTTGGAACCATTTCCCGATTAATAAAAAGAAAATTAAGCCCGTAACAGAATCAAAATAGCCCGCACCATGATTAAAAACAACTTCGTAGGTTCCTCTGAAAAAAGCGACCAATATGCTTAATAAGATAGGAAAATCGATGTTTACGATACCTTTGCGAAGGCTTTTGTAGACAGATTCAAAGTAGCTAGAAGCTGAGTAGAATACTACGGGTATTGCCAATACGATGTTTAAATACCCAAAAAGCAATTTATAGGTATCGTCTTGTAGCCCTAAGTATTCAGGAAAGCTAAAGAGCATAATATTGCCCGCACAAAAACCTGCAAGGCCTAATTGTGTAAGTAATTTTCTATCATTAGGCTTTTGTTTTTCCTTCACTACATCATTCAACGACATCAAAGGCTCGTAACCTACTGAACTCAACAATTCGGCTAATTGACGAAAGCTGATACCGTGTTGGGCTACATTATGATTGAAGGTAACGGCTACTTGTTTCTTTAAAAAATCTACCTGCGAACGCTCAATGCCTTCGTGCAAACGGAATAAGTTTTCAAGTAAATACAAACATGAACTACAGTGTATGGTAGGAATATAGAAAGTAACCTTTGAAATGCTTTCATTCTGAAAATCTAATAGTGTTTTGGCAATTTCAGGATTATCTAAAAAATCAAACCGTGAAATTTGAGGAGTATTACCAGCTTTTTTTTCTATTTCATAATAATTACAAAGGTTGTTCTGGTCTAGAATCTCGTAAACTGTCTTGCATCCATCACAACAAAAAAACTTCTCTTCTATATGAATATGGTCGTCGGGGCATTCATTTCCGCAGTGAAAACAAAGTTGAGCTATATCGGTAGTGGCAATCATGTGAGTAGCGTTTATTTTTTGAGCAAGAATCCCAAAAGCTCTGCATCAAAACACAAAATTAATTTTTGACAAATCAAAGTTCATCATTAAACAATTTGCAAAACATGAGTAAAGCAATTGATAAAACTGATTAAAGTCATTTACAAAAGAGATATAAATAGGGAATTTCGAAGATAATAATCCAGAAAATGTATGACTCCCAACTGTAATAATTGCGAATTCAAGAATTCGTCACTTTTCAAAAACTGTTCTCATGATGAATTAAACCATATCAACGATAGCAAATGCTTCAATACTTATAAAAAAGGACAGGTTATTTTTCATGAGGGGAATCGTCCGTTAGGGCTCTTCTGTGTATTCAATGGAAAAGTAAAAGTAAGCAGGCTAGGGTCTGATGGCAAAGAACAGGTAATAAGGCTTGTGAAGAAAGGAGACACTTTGGGCTATCGGTCTTTGATTGAAAATACCAAGTATAGTGCTTCTGCTATTGCCTTGGATGATACACAGGCCTGTTTTATATCTGCTACAGAATTTAACAACCTTATTGATACCAATGTAAAAGTGGCTAGTGACTTAATGAGGATGCTTGCCAAAGTATTGGGGGATACGCAGGATAAATTGGTACACTTGGCAATGAAACCTGTCAGAGAACGCTTGGCGGAGGCTTTGCTTTTATTAAAAAGCACTTATGACGACAAAAAAGCGGAACATTTTTCGATTTCCATTTCCCGCGAAGACCTTTCTTCTATTGTAGGCACGGCTAAAGAAACTGTAATTAGGTTCCTTTCTGAATTTAAAGAGGAGGGTATCGTAAGCACTCGTGGAAGTGAAATCACTATTCTGAGAGCCGATAAATTATTACAAATAAGCAGTTTATACGATTAATTAATACACCAGTACATACATTAGATACAATTATTTATAAGCTAGTTCTAGCCTTATTTTATCATTAATTGTATTGATAAAAATCATTTCAGTGAAGTTAGTAAAAGAGCTAACTTGGTCACAGATTAACAAACATTTACATGAATAAAGCAGAGAAAGTAATATTGTCCAGTGGTATTCAACTGAGTTTTAAACAAGGTGACTATTTGTACAGAAAAGGACAACACCCCGACTACGTTTTTTATATCAAAGATGGAAGTGTGGAATTAAGAGACGGGTTGAAGGAGGCTGTTGTCCTTAAAAACAAAAGGTATTTTTTGGGATTAGAAGAAATGCTTTTAGAAAAAGACCATCCTTACTCAGTAAAAGTACTAGAGCATTCTATCTTTTTGATTTTTGAAAAATCTTTAATCGATGCCCTCATCCACGAACATACTGATATTCGTAGGTATTTTATGATGAGTATCTGTAATCAGATAGATGAAAGAAATACTGTTTTTGAATAAAATTGGCAAGCTGATAAATGTCATTTTTTATTCAAAGTACAGTCATAATTTCCTATTCATTAATAAAGGAACTTTAAAACATAAATTAAATTTCAATTTTATGAAAACGATCCTTTTCCCTACTGATTTTAGTGATAATGCCAAACATGCAGCACAATATGCAGGTATGCTAGCAAGGTTATTTAATGCAAGAGTAGTTTTACTGAACATATATAGTATTCCTATTATTTCTGAATACCAATTGCCTTCTGATATTGAGAATTTCATCAATAGAAATAGAAAAGAAGCAGAACAAAACCTTGAAAAATTTACCGTAGATTTTATTAAAAAATCAGGGTTAGTTCCTGAAAGGATAACTCAAAAAGTAGAATATGGCTTAGCGACGGATAAAATTGTAAGTATAGCTAATCAGATTCAAGTAGATTTAATTGTGATGGGGACTAAAGGTGCTAGCAATGTTTTTGAACGTTGGCTAGGCACTCATTCTCAGGAAGTAATGAAAACTGCAAATTGCCCTGTTTGGGTTATACCAGCGAATGCTCCAATCAACTATCCTCAGCACTTATTGTATGCAGCAGATTTTCAAGGAGATGAAGTAGCTGCTATTCAAAAAATATTGACAACTACTCAGCCATTAGGCGCAAAATGTAAGGTTGTTCATATTCATGATTATTTTGAGCCTAATGTAGGATATGCCATTCAAGAAATGAAGGGCTTTTTAGAAGATAAGTTTCAAGGTGATAACTTAGAAGTAAAGTGCATCAATCGTGCTGAAATTATTGAAGGACTAGAAACTTACATCAAGAATCATAAACCAGATGTAATCGTATTGGCTATCCATGAAAAATCTTTATTAGATAGATTTTTCAATGAAAGTGTAACAAAACATTTTATTCAAGAAGGTGATTTGCCCCTTTTATTTTTCAAGAAATAGTAAACGAGGGTTATTGTCAGATAAATAACCCTCAATATTTTAAACTCGCCTAGTTAGCTACTTGCGTTCTATTCTCTTTGATTCGTACAGCCCATTTTTCTAATAGCTTCACAAAAGCCTCTAACTGAAACGGTTTACCGATGTAATCATCCATTCCTGCTGCATCACAGTCGGCCTGACAATCGTTCATCATATTAGCAGTCATCGCAACAATGACAGGTTGTTTGATAGCCGTATTTTGCCTGATTTTCATTGATGCTTCCAAACCGTCCATTTCGGGCATTTGTAAATCCATCAAAACGATATCATATTCTTTTTTATCAAATGCCGCTAAAGCTAATAGCCCATTTTCAGCCAAATCGGCTTCGTATCCCAATTTACTTAATACTTTAAGGGTAAATTTTTGGTTCATCGGATTATCCTCTGCAACCAATATTGATACGGGGAATCGTTCAGCAAAATCATTTGCTAATTTTTGAACGACGGGTTGAGTGAATGTTTTATCTGTCAAAGTTCTATTTTCTTTTATTGTTAAATTTGTAAGGATATTTTTATATAATGTATGTTGCTTTACAGGTTTTGTAAGTACCGAACAGAATAAATCAGGGTAAGCCTTATGTTGATCATCAGCGATAGAACTAAGCAACATAATGGGTAGTCTTGGTTTAATGGACTTAATTTTTAACGTTAACTGTATTCCGTCCATTTCAGGCATTTGCATATCTGTAATCACCATGCATATTTCCTCTTCATTCTCAATAAAAGTTAATGCTTCCGTCCCTGAAGAGGCAATCAGAGGAATCATTTTCCATTGCTCTAACTGCGCTTTCAAAATACTTCTATTCGTTGAATTGTCATCAACTACCAGTATTTTTTTATGTTCTAAAAATTCAGCTTTAGGCAGAATAGTACTTACAATTTCAGGTGCTGTACTTTCAGCTACCAGTATTGAAAATGTAAAAGTAGCTCCTTTGCCAAACTCACTTTCAACACCAAGCGTTCCTCCCATCAAAGACACTAATTTTTCACTTATTACCAATCCTAATCCAGTTCCACCATATCTACGGGTTGTTGAAGAATCTACTTGAGAAAATGCTTTAAACAACCTGTCTATTTTATCTGCGGGAATACCTATTCCAGTATCTATTACTTGAAAACCTATTTCTAAAGGAGCATTCTTTTCATTTTTAATCATAAATACTCTGACAAAAATCTCTCCTCGTTCTGTAAATTTAATAGCATTTCCTATCAAATTCAACAGTACTTGCCTTAATCTGAGGCTATCTCCGACTACTTGGTTAGGCACATCTGCTTCTATATGGCAAAGTAAATCTAATTTCAATGAAGCCGCTTTTACGGCAAAAACATCAAGAACCTCTTCAGTACAAACACGTATATTAAAGTCTTTCTTTTCAAGCTCCATTTTTCCAGATTCAATCTTAGAAAAATCAAGAATGTCATTAATTACCGTTAACAAATCATCTCCACAAGCATGAATCGTTTTAGAATAATTGCGTTGTTCTTCGTCTAGCTGCGTTTCTTCTAACAAAGATGCCACACCAATAATACCATTCAATGGCGTACGGATTTCGTGGCTCATTGTTGCCAAGAAAATACTTTTAGCACGATTTGCCTGTTCAGCCTCTTTTCTAGCTTTTCTTTCCTCAATAGTCGATTGCATCAATTGGGCTGTTCTGAGTTTTACCTCTTTTTCTAGCAATGCTTTTTTTACATTTACCAGCCCTATTCTATAACGATAAAATGCAAAAGCCCCCCCTATTATGACAAAACCCATCAATACTCTAAACCAATGCGTCATCCAAAAGGGTGGTGTAATAATCAAATCAATGGCTATTCCTTCATTATTCCACAAGCCATCATTATTAGATGCTTTTACCCTGAATATATAATGCCCAGGGTCTAAATTAGTGTATGTCGCCCCTCGTTTATTGCCTATATAATTCCAATCTTTGTCAAAACCATCTAATTTATATGCATATTGGTTTTTTTCTGCCAAAGTATAATTCAATGCAGCGAATTCAAATGAAAACACTGATTGTTTCATATCAAGTTCTATTTCCTTCGTCTCATTAATGTGGCTTGTAAGCGGAGATTTATTGCCAATCTCTACAGCCTTATTAAAAATGAAAAAATTAGTAATATAAATCGGCGGAACAAATGCATTATCTATTACTTTTTGAGGATAGAAAGCATTAAAGCCATTAGAGCCTCCAAAGTATATTTTCCCATCTGGTGTTTTTAAAGATGAGTGGACTTTAAATTCATTGCCTTGCAAACCATCAGAAATATCATAGTTTTTAAAGACCTTATTCTTACGGTCATACCTTGAAACTCCTTTATTAGTACTTAACCAATAGAAACCATCATTGTCTTTTACAATCGCTTTGATTGCTTCATTCGACAGACCATCTTTCTCTTTCAATTTGGTAAAAATATTGGTTTTAGGATTAAAAATATTTAATCCACTTCCAGTCCCAATCCAAATTTTCCCTTGTTCATTTTCTACAATAACGTAAATCAGGTTATTACTCAAGCTATTAGGATTTGAAGGGTCTTGTCTGTAATGAACAAATTGTTTGGTATGAATATCAAATTTATCAAGTCCATTTTCAGTCCCAATCCAGATATTTCCTTTTTTGTCCTCACACAGGGTCGTTACAACATTATCACAAAGTGTTGTATTATCCTTCGGATTATTGAGGTAGTGAGTAAAAGTATTGTTTTTTCTATCATAGAAATTTAGTCCTCCTCGCCAAGTTCCTAGCCACAGGTTCGCTTGTTTATCTTTGATGATAATATTTACACTTCTAGATGAGATAGAAATAGGGTTATTTTCCTCTGGAAGATGATGCGTAAATACTCCCGTTTTAGTATTAAATAAATCAAAACCGCCTCTATGATATCCCAAAGCCAATATGTCTTTCTCCACTTCTAACACCGAAATGATGTAATCAGTACTCGGACTATTAATATTTTGGGGGTCATGTTTTAAATACGAAAATTGATTCGTAATTGGATTGAATTTATTTAGCCCACCTCCATCAGTACCAATCCAGACATTCCCTTTATAATCATCTTCAATAGCCAGTACAATATTATTGTTTAAACTATTTTCACCTATCCGATGTTTGAAAAGAGGAAATTTACTTCCTGATTTTGGCAAATAACATACCCCTCCTGAATAAGTCCCAATCCACATATTTCCGATATTATCAAGGTACATGCAATAAACAGAGTTGCTACTCAAACTAGAATTATCGTTAGGGTCATTTTCAATGGTAGTAAAGCCATTTGTTTTTCTATTGAAAACACTGATTCCTCCATTTTCCGTACCTATCCACAGATTATGCTCTTCATCTTCATTAAAAGATAAAATATCATCAAGGGCTAGGCTATTACGGTTCTTTGGATTGTGTCTAAAAATAGTAAAGTTATCAGTTTTATCATTAAACTTGGCAATACCTCCTCCTAGTGTACCAATCCAAATAGTCTTTTCAGCGTCTAGGTACACTGTTTTGATAAAACTTGAAGAAATACTAGTAGGATTTTTAGGGTCATGAAAATACCTTACAAATTGCTTTGTTTCTGGATTAAACCTATTTAGCCCATCTTGCGTAGCAATCCATATTTCATGATTTTTATCTTCACAGATTTTGAAAATATAATCATTACTTAAGCTATTCTTATTATTCCCCTCGTGTTTATATGAAATATATTTTCCTGTTGTTGGGTTATATAACACAAGACCCAAATTGGTACCTAGCCAAATACGTTTTTTACTATCCTGAAAAATATCTCTTACAATTAATCTTTTATCTACATTGATACAATGTGTAAAGACCTCTTTCTTACGGTCGAACTTATCCAATCCAATTCCCGTAGCTACCCAAATATTGTTTTCGTCATCTTCTAATATATCAAATACTAAATTATCACTAATGGTGTTGGGGTTCTCTACTGAATGTTTATATACAGTAAAATTATAAGCATCGAATTTATTGAGCCCTTCGCCCGTTGCAAACCACATAAAGCCCTTGCTATCCTTTAGTATAGCCCTTACGTGACTCTGAGAAAGTCCCTCAGTATTTGAAAATCTTTTGAAATGAGTTTTTTGAACTTGTCCAAATATGGGTATCCAAAAAATAGTTATCAAAAGGGCTGTTATATTAAATCTACACAATATCATAATTTTAGAAAATGTGTGTGGTTATCTGAATCATATTTTCCTCTCTTGTAGGTTATCAAAAACATACATAAATAAGGGAAACACTGTCTTGTATTTTCTTAAAACAATAATCGGGCTAAAGTATGCTGAAAACGTTAAAAAATATTATTTTTTCTTTTTTTTAGAGATGAAGTAAATTCTTCTACCCTTCTAAACAACACCAGTAACACAACTAAAGGCAATAAGGTAGCATTTATTCAAACAAATAAAAAACAATTATCCCATAAAAAAATAATGTTTCATTATTCAAGTTAAGCCTTTTTCCTGAGAAAATAAAGACACTTGAATAATGAAACATTAAAATTTTTATACTATTCTTTTAAAAAATATAAAATTACTACTTTGAAGCTCTCTTTTCTAAATCTGCTCTTTTTAGCGTAATCAAATGTCCAATTGGTTTTCCACTACGATATGTAATTACTCTTAAAGTAATAGGACCTTCTGGCAAGTCAACGATAGAACTATATTTAGGTGAAAAACTGTCAGGCATGGTGTCATCAATGGTATAATAAATATCCAAATCAGATAACTCTGTTCCTAGCTCCAAACTAAGTTTATTATCTTTTAACGTCGTTTTTACGATGGCATCATATACCGCACGAGAATAATTCACTTGTGCCAAATCCGCTCTTTCAAAATGTGCCTCCATGCGCTTAGCAAAATTATCCCAATTTTTGGATGCTTTCGGTGACCAATACACGTCTGCCAACGCCCACACTCTTGGATAAGACATATATTCAGCATATCTCAATGATGGTATTTGCTCAGTCCACATATTCCCTTGTCCACCTAAAATATATTTAGCATCTACACCATCAGGCACAGGTTCAAAGCTATAACTTTTACTGACACGCAAACCTGCATAAATCGGAGGGTCGATAGTAGCCTCCCCTTGGTTATAGTCTAAATAAGCAAAAGTTGTAGGTGTCATCACTACGTCATGTCCCATTTTTGCTGCTTCAATACCTCCTTTAATTCCTCTCCAACTCATCACAGTGGCTTCTGGCGAAATACCTCCTTCTAAGATTTCATCCCAACCTAGTAGTTTTTTGCCTTTTGCTTTTAATATTTTTTCTAGACGATTCATAAAATAGCCCTGTAAATCTTCCACATGACGGATGTTGAGTTGCTTCATCAATGCTTGACAACCTTCATCTGCTGCCCAAAAACCTTTATAACATTCATCGCCACCAACATGGATATATTTATTAGGGAAAAGCGTAGCTACTTCTGTAAACACTTTATCTAAAAACTCATACACTTTTTCATCCGAAGGATTCAAGGTATTTTCGTACAACATTTTAAAGGTTCCGTTTCCGTACCAATCGGCCATCGCAGCCCCAGGGTTTACAAAAGTTTTTGGATTTTTGTTACAGCTTAATTCTGGATACGCCGCAATCGCTGCCATGCTATGACCTGGCACATCAATTTCTGGCACAATCGTAACATTTCTGTCTTGTGCATAGGCAACTACCTCTCTGATATCGTCTTGTGTATAAAATCCTCCTACCGTAGCGGCTTCACCGTCTTTAGGAATAGCGCGGTCGCCAAAGTGTCCTGAGCGAGGTACTCTAAATGCACCTACCTGCGTAAGTTTTGGCAATGATTTTATCTCTATTCTCCATCCTTCGTCATCTGTTAAGTGCCAATGGAAGGTATTATATTTCATTCTAGCCAATTGGTCGATGTATTTCTTCACATCCTCCTTTGAAAAGAAATTACGACTGACATCAAACATTATTCCTCTCCATGCAAATCTTGGATAGTCTGTAATTTTTACCGCAGGAATCGTCCACGAAGATTTTGCAACAGCTTTGGCTTCTATTTCCTTTGGTAATAATTGAACAAGTGTTTGAATACCATAAAATAAACCAGCCGTAGTATTAGCACTCACAATAACTGCTTTAGTGGTTGATACGATAGTATAACCTTCCTTACCTATGTTATCGTTGTTGGTTTCATTGAGAATCAACTGTATCGCACCGCCTTTGCCCTCTTGTGTTTTCAACAAAAATCCAGTTGGTGTATTTAGTTTTTGCACCAGCATATCAGCCACCGAACGTGCCGAAGCATTATTATAGCTGATAATGGTTGATTTAGTAAGCGTAAATAAACCAGCAGTTTGTTCAATTTCTACTGGCTGCGGAATAATATTTAAACTACTTTTTTGGGATTTGCCTGAAAAGCTTGCCAAGAGCAATACAATAAACAGTGTTTTTTTCATTTGGTTCTTTAATTTTTAATTGGACAAAGTTTTTGTTAAGTAATCAATAAAATTATAGCAACGTTTCCATTTACCGTAAACAATTAATAACTAGCAACTTGAAATACATATACTTTTTTTAGAATCGAATTTCGATTTACTCATCAATAAGTTGAAATTTATGTCAACCTATTTTAGGCAAGCACAGAACACAACTAATCACCAATCAATATTTACTAATCACTACTTGACTGCAATAATACTATTTTAAATAATGATTCATCATAAGTGATGGTATTTTCCTTAGAAATTTTCCCTTATTTTGTTCACAAATTTTCTGATATTTATACAAGAAAATACCCTGAATTACCTGTAGAAAAATAAAATATTACGCTACAGGTTAATTGATTATCAACTCCATTTTTATAAATAAACAATCTATGAATACCCTTAAAAAGCGATTTAGTGTACTTGGTCTTGCTTGGATAAGCCTCTTGGTGACCAACTGTACTCAAAAAATTTCCTCAAAACTAAACTTAGAAAAGTCATTATCCAATGTTGAAAGTATTAAAGGAAGAACCGAATACCTCAATTCTCCTTATGTCACTGCGGGCGATAGGTTGTATATGATAGGTCATCAGAACGGTCAGTTTCCTGATTTGGGTTGGCACGTAGCAGGCGAAATGGGTGGTATTTGGGATCATCCTATCAAATTAATAGATGGCTTTACAGGAACAATTGTGATAAATGGGCAATCTACCTGCTTGTCCCAAGCTGATGAATTTGTCAATTATCCCTTTGCCAATAAACACGCTTATCAATCCGCTGTAAAAGGCTTATCAATCGAACGCTTTCAGTTTATACCTGACGGGCAAGAAGCCGTAGTAATAGAATATACGTTTAACAATACAGAAGCTACTGACAAAACTTTCACGTTCTTATTTGATACTTATACTGATTTACGCCCTGTTTGGCTAGGTGAAAAAACAGGAATGATAGATGGCAATGATGAAGCAACATGGGATGAAGCCACCAATACTTGGATAGTTAAAGATGCTTTAAATCCTTGGTTCGTCATGTTTGGTGGGCTGAATGCTGAAAAGGCAAATGTAACTCCTGTTTGCAATTATCAACCTCAAGGAAAAGGCTGTAGGGCAGCTTTAAGTTTTACACTCACTGTTCCTGCGAATAGCGCTAAAACTATTCCTATCACCATAGCAGGGTCGTATCAATCTTCACAGCAGATGAAAGATACCTATCAGTTTGTTCAAACGAATGCTTCAAAATTATTGGCTGAAAAACGATTACGCTATGAAAGTATTGATCATCAAACACGTTTGACAATTCCTGATAAAAAATTAGAACAGGCCTTTCGTTGGGTTAAGTACGATACAGATTGGTTGATTCGCGATGTGCCAGAAATTGGTCGTGGCTTATCTGCTGGCTTGCCCGACTATCCTTGGTGGTTTGGCGTAGATGGCGAGTACGCCTTACAAGGCTTAATTGCCACAGGCAGAAAAGATGTGGTTTACAATGCAATTGATTTGATTCATAAAATTTCAAAGAAAACCAGTGATAATGGCAAAATACTTCACGAAGTTTCTACAAATGGAGCCGTTTTCAACGATGGCAATATCAATGAAACACCACAATTTGCTTCGCTCATTTATAAAGTATATCAATGGACGGGCGATAAGGAGTTTTTAGCTAAATATTTCCCAACTATTAAAAAAGGGTTAGACTGGCTAATGACTAAGAACGATGCTAATGGCAATTTGTTTCCAGATGGTTTTGGCATGATGGAAATTCATGGGATGAACTCAGAAATGATTGACGTAGCGGTTTATACCCAAAAAGCCTTTGCAGATGCTGCTGAAATGGCGAAAGCAATGGATGATAATGCCTTAGCAACAATGTATTCAGACAAAGCTCAATTAATCCGTCAGAAAATCAATAAAGATTTTTGGGTGGCTGATGCCAATTCCTTTGCTGATTTTATTGGTACTAAAGAACAAGCCTTACATTTAATTGATGATGCCATCATCAGAGCCGACACCCTTAAAAAACCGTGGGCTGTAGAAGAACTCAACATTACTAAAAATAAAATATCGGCATTACCTGCTAATACTTCGCAAGGTTTTGTACTTCATCATAATTGGGTAGTAAATACTCCTATGGAAATGGGCATTGCTGATGCTGATAAAGCCATTATAGCCTTGAACACTGCCAGCAAATTTGTCAGTCCATTTGGTGTGTTTGTAACGGGTATCGACCGAGACGAAACAGCAGGCAAAGACGAAATGCCTACTTCGCTGAATCGGAAGATATTTACTTATACTGGAGCAGTAATGACCTTACCAACGGGCGTATTAGCCATTGCCGAAAACAATTACGGTCGCCCAGATAGGGCATTGCATTATTTGAACGCAATGACCAAATCGTTTAGTTTTGCCTTACCCGGTTCTATTTACGAAGTCTCGCCCGACTATGGAATGGTAGCACAGGCTTGGAATTTATATAGTTATGGTGTTCCTATTGTCCAACAATTTTTCGGGATACAACCAAAGGCTTCAGAGAAAACGATTTTGATTCAACCACAAATGCCTAGTACTTGGCATCAAGCGAGTCTGGAAAATGTAAAGGTTGGCGACAATGAAATAGGTATTCATTATGACAATAATAGTAATAACTTAACCTTGAAAATTGAACAATCACAATCAGATTGGAAACTTGTCCTTACTTTTCCGACGGGAAAATATCATCACTTTGTTTTGAATGGAAAGGTTGTAGTACCTATTAACAAGGGTAAATCGGATATCATTGAAAGTTCAGAAAAGAAGATAAGTTTAGTCCTAAATTAATATTCACATGAAAATAGCAATAATGCTTTGGATGCATTTGATTACATGGCAGGCTTTGGCACAAAAGCCAGTCTTCCATGCTTTAAAAGACCCTAAACACCATGCAGGTTGTTATATTGAAAAAGGAAATAATAAAACGATTGCTAATTTGTCAGAATCTGATGAGGAAGATAATATAGCGTTGTTTAATATAACAGGAAAAGATGAGGCTTTTAAAGCTATAAAAGGCACAAAGTATTATTCCGAAGCTTTTGCCAATGAAAGATACAAAATATTGATTCATCAAACTTTTATCAAGAAAGTACCTGATAGCTGTTTAGAGTATTATCGTTTTAAGATTAAGGTGATTTATCAAGGTAAAAACTACTTTTATCAATACAAAGGCTTTTGTGGATGTTAGTAAATAAAAAGAGAGGAGCTAGTAAATCAAATATTTACTAGCTCCTCTCTTTTTATTGAAATCTTATAATCTTATAAAGAAATCTTCAGTGCTTCTTCTTACTTTTTTAGCAAATGCCAAAGGGTCTTTAGCGACATCACGATAACCTAATGTCATAAAGGCAACACTTCTTAGTCCTTTTTCTTCCAAACCTAATAGTTCATCTACTCCTTCAGGACTAAAGCCTTCCATAGGTGTAGCATCTACTTGCTCGTTTGCAGCAGCAACTAGTCCAGTTCCTAAAGCAATATAAGCCTGACGCGCTGCCCAATGATAGTTTTCTTCTTTGCTATGTTTTAACAAACCTTCAAGGCTTTTTCTAAAACCTGCTAATGATTCTGGTGTAACTCCTCTTTCAGAGACAATCAAGTCTAAGTAAGCATCTATTTTCTCTTGTGTGATGTTTGCCCAAGCCGCAAATATCAACAAATGTGAAGATTCAACTATTTGTGGTTGATTATTAGCCACTGGCTGAATTTTACTTTTCAATGCTGGATTATCAATTACTATCACATTAAATGGCTGCAAGCCCATAGAAGAAGCTGATAAACGAATGGCTTCTAGGATGTTATCAACTTTTTCCTGAGGAACTACTTCCCCAGTCATTCTTTTGGTGGCATATCGCCAATTTAAAGTCTCTATTAGGTTCATGATATTTTTTATTTAATTGGCATTTAGTTCAAAACTAAATATTTATATCAAAAAAAGCATGCCTAATAAAACCTATTTGACTATAATAGCTGGTCATCTGTGCTATTTATAATGGATATTTAGAAGAATAATAGCCTACAAACTTCCATAATTCCTGTATATCATCCCCCAAAACTGGATAGGGAGCATAATGTTCATTGGTTGATTTCAAAACAAGCACATTCATTTCGGCTAAATAATTAAAAACTTTTTTAAGTACTATGCCTTCACTTCTGGTTACAACGATACAAACTGTTCCATCTTTGACAGTCTTCCAATTTTCCACATATTCTGCAAAAACCAAAGAGCCTTCTCGGAGGGGTAACATCGAATCGCCTTGAATTGGAAACACCCTATATTTTTTGTCTTTTGCCAAAAAAGGCACATTGAATACAGGTAGGTTACTAATATACTCTAAGTCTCCATAGCCATTTACATATCCCGCTACTGCCTTAATGGGCACATATTCAATATTTTCTTCATTATCTATATTAACAGTAGTAGTTAAAATTCGTAATCGTTCTTCTTGCTTAGGACTAGGCGACTTTACAGAGAGATCTTCTTTCAATAATTCATCTATGTTCACATTAAAATATTCCGCAAGTTTAACCAAATCTGTGTAACGCGGTTCTGCTCTACCGCTCTCGTAAGAACCCAAAGTTGACTTCTTTATCATTAATTCATCAGCCATTTTCTCCTGAGAAACCTTACCTTCTAGGCTTTTGCGTAAAAATTGTAGATTTTGACTAAAAAAAGTATCCATAAATTTGGTTTTTAATTTTTATTTTGAGTAAATTTATTCACTGAATTGACGCAGATGCATTTTGTAAATATACAAAAACTAGTCAAAAGTTCAAAAAGAATACTTTTTTTAATCTTTAGTTTTATAATATATATTTTCAATATGAGTTTTCGAAGAAATATATGTTATAAGTCTTATAGGGAAAAAATTGGACAGGTATAAGATTTTTATACCAAAGTGTTAAGGTTTTTGAGTACTGATTAAACGATCATTTTTTTAATGAATTCATAAACATCTTGTAAGAGATATAACTTCCAAAGACCATGAAAACGAAAACAAAACTTTTTACTTCGTATGATTTAATTAAAGCTATAGAAAGAGCAGCTAATTTTATTGATGCTGGCAATCATCAAGTAGTATTAGATAAATCAGAAGTATTACCTGACAAAAGAGGGTATAGAGTAACGATTAAATATCACTCGTTTGCTCGTAATTAATCCTTTTTTTATTAATTCAATCATAATATGTGTTAGACAAATAAGGAGCATAAATTAAAGTACTTTTGTGTTTCTTAAACATCAATGATGTAACAAAACTGATGAAAAAGTCTATCCTTTTATTATTACTATTTACATATACCACTAATATGTTTGCCCAAGGCTTTGACCTTGAAGGGCATCGTGGAGCAAGAGGCTTAATGCCTGAAAACAGTATTCCTGCTTTTAAAAAAGCATTGGACTTGGGGGTTACTACTTTAGAAATGGATGTATGTATTTCTAAAGACAAAAAAGTAGTGGTTTCGCACGAACCATATATGAATGCGTTGTACGTAACCAAGCCCGACGGTACACCAGTAAGCAAAGTAGAAGAAGCCACTTTGAATTTGTATCAGATGACCTATCAACAAATAAAGGAATTTGATACTGGGAAACGAGGAAATGCCTTGTTTCCAGAACAAGAAAAAACACCTACCTACAAGCCCTTACTTTCGGAAACGATAAAGGCTTGTGAAGCATATATAAAAGAAAAAGGCCTAAGGGCTGTTCAATATAATATTGAGATTAAATCTGAAGAAAAAGACTATGGCACCTATCAACCTGCAACAATTAAAGAATTCTCTGATTTGGTTTATCAGGAAATTATCAAAGCCCTACCCGCCAATAGGGTTATTTTACAAAGTTTTGATTTTAACGTGTTGATTTATTGGCACAAACAAATTGAAGCGAATCAGTATAAAAACATCCCTCTATCTGCCTTGGTTGAGAAAGAGGGTCCAGCAAAAACATTTGAGGCTTTAGGCTTTTTACCAAGCTATTATAGCCCATATTATAAACTCTTGACACAAGAGCAAGTACAATATTGCCATGATAAAAATGTGAAAGTAGTGCCATGGACAGTGAATAATGTCGAGGATATGAAAAATATAAAAGCCATCGGTGTAGATGGTCTAATTACTGATTATCCCAATCGTGCTAAAAATTTATAAGCTCTACCCATAAAAAACAAGTTCTACCTATGATAAATACAAATTACACCTAAAGAATGATAAAGTCGCACCTAATAAAATTAAAGTTACACCTAAGAAAAAGTTGAAAGTTCTACCTAAAAAAATTGAAAGTTGTATCAAAAAAAATTATATAGTTCTGCCCATACCGTTCTACACTATCTAAAAACAAAAGAGCTCGGAAATTTCCGAGCTCTTGTATTAAGATTATTCTCTGCTAAAATAATTCCTCTGCTAATATCCCTGCCCATTTTCAGTAAATCTTCCATTATTACATCTGTGGTTTTATCATCCTCTTCTTATTAATCAATGCAAACTTTTCAAATCAGCATTTAAAAAGTTGGCATTGATTAATTCTGGATTAGGGTGTTGCATTTGATATGTTATCAATTTTGTTTTAGACTTGCTTTTAAATTTGTAATTTCGGTAAAACAAAATCTATCACAATGCTACCAATCGCTCTAAAATCATTTCATATTAAAAATTACAGAGGAATTATTGATACACAAATTGATAATATTCCAGATGATACACAATGGATTTTTTTGACAGGTGAAAATGGGTTTGGGAAAACTTCGGTTTTGCAGGCGTTGGCATTAGGTTTTACACAAAAAATAGACTTGGAGGAGGAACAAGAGAATGAAGCCACAGTATTATTTTCTTTCAAGAAAAATAATGAAATCATTCCTGAATTTTCACAAGAAGATATAAATGATGAAAATTATTTTGATTATTATAGTGAAATGTATGGAGGAATTGTAATGGGTTTAATTGATTATACTATTGGTTATGGTTCTACTAGACTTAGAATATCAGCAGGTACATCTACAGAAGTAACAAAAAAATATGATTCTACTTCCTCTCTTTTTTCTAATGACACGTTACTCATAAATATTGAGGAACGTTTCAAAGATTGGAGTATAAATTATGCAGAAGGAAAGGCAAAGCTTGCTAAAATTTTCAGAGAATTATTGCCACGTTTAGGAACTATTCAAGTTAGCTTTGATGATAAAATCAAAACTACAATAGTAAAGTACTTTGAAAAAGATGAAGAAGGAAATCAATATCCTGAAGGTCTTACTTTTGATCAATTAGCTGCTGGTTACAGAAATATTATCGGAATGATTGGTGATATGATATTTAGGCTTTCTTTAGAACAAGATGTTGAAGATTATAAAGATTTAGAAGGCATTGTCCTAATCGACGAATTTGAATTACATCTTCACCCAAAATACCAAAAACTATTTGTAGAAAAATTGACTGAATTATTTCCAAAAATTCAGTTTATTGTTTCAACACACAGTCCAATTCCTTTGTTGGGGGCGCCCAAAAATTCTGTGATAATCAATGTATCAAGAAGTAAAGAAGAAGGCATTAAAGCAGAATTATTAGATATAGATTTCAGTGTACTTACACCAAACACCATTTTAAGTTCCCCAATTTTTGGTTTTCAAGACTTAATTCCAGAAAGTAAAAGTAATGATGAGATAGTGAGAACTGAGGATACTTATAAAGAAGTATTGTTTCACGACCAATTAGATAAACAGATAGATGATTTTTTGACCGAAGAAAATAAACAAGAATTATTAGACCTATTAAAAGTGAAATAACAATGCGGAAAGTAGTTAAAGACTTAGAGAATATACCTACACAATTAGTAAGTCAAGATGCCATTGATAGTTTACAAAATATTATTGAAACACAGGACAAAAGTCTAATTAAATCTGACATTTATAGAGGGAAATACATCAAACTGGATGGTAGTAAAGGGGATGCTGTAGTAGAAAAATTGCATGATATCTATCATGGTAAATGTGCCTATTGCGAAGAGCGAACCCAAATATACATTGAACATTATCGCCCAAAAGGGAGAGTACAAAGTACAAAACATGGTGGATATTATTGGTTATGTTATGAATGGACAAACCTGTTACCTACTTGCCATGAATGTAATAAAATTGGTGGTGGTAAAGCAGACCAATTTCCTGTAAAAAACAAACACTTGACTTTTGAGGATTGTAAGACAAATCAAAAATTAGATACTGCGAAAGTAAAAGCATCATATTTAAACAAAAATGAAGCTCCCCTTCTACTGCATCCAGAAATTGATGAACCCAAAGAATTTTTAGCTTTTGAAATTGATGTCAACAAAAAAGGAATTTCAATAACAGGACTTGACGGTATAAATGGAAGAGGATTTAAAACTGTCAGTATTTGTAATCTTAACCGTGAATCTCTTTTGTTTAATAGATTAGACTACATCAATGATAATATTAAAAACGGTATTAGAAAAATATTAGGGCTATATTCAAAAGGAAGTATTTCTAAAGAAACATTCAAATCAGAAATGAAAGAGTTTTTTGAAGATTTAGATAAAGACAAAACAATCTCTACGAAGACGTTTACACTATTAAGATGGTTTATATTGGAAAATGTTGAAAATTTCCAAAAACTTGTTATCCCTAATTTACCAATAAAAGACCAAGATATCATCCTTGCTTATTTCAAAGCCTACAAAAATGGCGATTTGTAAGTTTTTTCACTAAATTCGTACAGTAAATCTATTCACTTCAATCTAAAAATCAACATGAGAGGTAGCTTAAAGCTCATTACTGGTTTGTTGATTGCTACTTGTTCGCAAATAGCAACAGCCCAACAAGCCCCCACACCCAATCCTTACAATGGCAATAAACGTTTTGAGCAATTAGAAACGATTTTACCAACGCCTAATACTTATCGTACAGCTTCGGGTAGTCCGGGGAAAGAATATTGGCAACAACGTGCCGACTATGACATCAAAGCAGAATTGGATGATGTAGAACGCAAAATTACTGGTACTGAAACCATTACTTATTTCAATAATTCTCCTGACGAATTGCCTTATTTATGGTTACAACTTGACCAAAACTTATTCCAAAAAGATGCTATCGGTGCTAATACCAAAACTGGTGGTATTGCTGGACAATCTTCTTTTCAACAATTCAAAGATTTAACTGACCCTAAAAAGTATGGATACAATATCCTATCGGTGAAAGATGCTAAGGGAAACCCATTGAAGCATACGATTAACCATACGATGATGAGAATTGATTTACCCGTTGCGCTGAAATCTGGTGCTTCGGTTTCTTTCTCAATCGACTGGAATTATTTAATTACTGAATATTACGGTCGTTCTGGTTATGAATATTTTGCCAAAGATGGTAATGTCAATTATTTTATTGCTCACTGGTTTCCACGTATGGCGGTTTATAATGATGTATATGGCTGGCAACATAAACAGTTTTTAGGACAAGGAGAATTTACCCTTACTTTCGGAAACTATAAAGTAGCTTTAACGGTGCCAAATGACCACATAGTAGGTGCTTCGGGAGAATTGCAAAACCCAACACAAGTACTTTCGGCAGAGCAATTAAAACGTTGGGAAAAAGCAAAAACAGCTACTCGCCCAGTATTAATCGTTTCTCAGGAAGAAGCTGAGAAGGCTGAAAAAGGAAAACCAACTGGCAAAAAAACTTGGATTTACAAGGCTGATAATGTTCGTGACTTTGCTTTTGCAAGTTCTCGTAAATTTATCTGGGATGCAATGCAAGTTGATGTAGAAGGCAAAAAAGTATGGGCAATGTCGTTATATCCGAAAGAAGGTAATCCACTTTGGGGGCAATACTCAACAATGGTGGTAGCACATACACTTCGTTCGTATTCAAAACATACAGTAGCATATCCTTACCCAGTGGCTTATTCTTGTCACTCTACATCAGGTGGTGGTATGGAATATCCAATGATTTCATTCAATGGTGGTCGTCCAGAAGCTGATGGTACTTATTCTGAACAAGTAAAAGCTGGTATGATTGGTGTAATCATTCACGAGGTAGGACATAACTTCTTCCCGATGATTATCAACTCAGACGAACGCCAGTGGTCATGGATGGATGAAGGATTGAATACTTTCTGTCAGTATTTAGCAGAGCAAGAATGGGATAGAGATTTCCCTTCTCGTCGTGGCGAACCTCAGTACATTGTTCCTTACATGAAAACTGACCCAACACAACAAGTACCTATTATGACTAATTCAGAGAATATCATGGCATTCGGGCCTAATGCTTATGCAAAACCAGCTACAGCATTGAATATTCTTCGTGAAACGGTGATGGGACGCGAGTTATTTGACCATGCTTTCAAAGAGTACGCTCGTCGTTGGGCATTCAAACAGCCGTATCCTGCTGATTTCTTCCGTACAATGGAAGATGCATCAGGCGTGGATTTAGATTGGTTCTGGAAGGGTTGGTTCTATGGTGTTGAGCCAGTAAACCAGTCACTTGAAAACGTAGAATGGTTTGGTATTGATAATATAGACCCATTAGCAAAAAATGCAGCTGCTAAAAAAGAAGCTGATGCTAAACGTCAAACGATGAGCAACATCCGCAATAAAACGGATATTCCTAAAACGGTAGTAGAAGAAAATCCAGATATGAGAGACTTCTACAATACTTATGACCGTTTTGCTACGACTGAGGCAGATAAGAAGAAATTTGAGCAAACAATGGCTTCATTGGCAGAAGATGAGAAAAAATTAGTAAACTCAAATAAAAACTTCTATGTATTAAATGTTAAAAACAAAGGAGGTTTACCAATGCCAGTGATTGTGAAAGCAAACTACGAGGATGGTACAGAAGAGGTATTTAGATACCCAGCTGAAATCTGGCGTTTGAATGACAAAGAAATTAAGAAAGTAATTCCTACTGATAAGAAAGTAACGAAATGGACATTAGACCCGTACATGGAAATTGCTGATATCGAAACAGAAGATAATGCTTTCCCAAGAGAGCCTGAACAGCCAAACCGCTTTCAAGTATTCAAAGCACAACGCCCAGTTCAGCCAAACCCAATGCAACAACAGCAAAAGGCTGGGGCAGTTCAAGGAGCTAAAAATTAATGCTGAAGTTTTTCAGTAATATTTTAGAAAGATGAAATACCTAAAAGCCTAACTTAGGGCTTATAATTAAAAAAGCATGGCAATGAAAATTGTCATGCTTTTTTTTAGTTATACTATATTTTTCAGAAGGCTATAAAAAGAAAGTTGCCCAGACGGAAACCATCTGGGCAAACTTAGTAAATAGTTCTACACCTATTAACTGCGAAGTTAGATAAAAATATGGTATGATGTCAAGCATTTTCTTAAAAAATCTTAAAAAAACCAATTTGGTGTCTAATATGAAAAGAATAAGGGTATAGCGCTTTTGTAACTATCTTTGCAAAAACAAACGATAAACATTAGTGATTTCTTTAAGCAAACGAATCGATACCATACTTGAACAACGAAAAGAACAATCCCTTTTTCGTACACTTCGTAATAGCGAAAATTTAATTGATTTTTGTTCTAATGACTATTTGGGCTTCGCTCGTTCTGAAAAACTTCAATTGGCTATTCATCAACAGTGCAAAAATGGGTATCTATCTACAGGAGCTACAGGGTCAAGGTTATTAGCAGGGAATACGGCTTTTGTAGAAAATTTAGAAAAACAGATTGCCAATTTCCACAAAGCAGAAGCAGGCTTAATTTTTAATTCTGGTTATGATGCTAACGTAGGCTTGCTTTCATCAATTCCGCAGAAAAACGATTTCCTTATTACCGACGAGCTCATACATGCCAGTATGATTGATGGAGCAAGGTTAAGCTATGCTACTCGTTATAAGTTCAGACATAACGACGTCGAAGATTTAACCAAAAAGCTTGCTAAAATTGAAGAAGACAAAACATCAAACCCACTTTTAAAAGACGCTCAGGTATTTGTAGCCATCGAATCCGTTTATTCGATGGATGGCGACCTTGCCCCTCTCCTAGCAATTGTCGATACTTGTACTCAGTTCAGAGCAAATCTTATCGTCGATGAAGCCCATGCAACAGGTGTGTTTGGAAAACATGGCGAAGGCTTAGTAAACGAATTGCAGGTAGAAAAAAAGGTTTTTGCACGTATTATTACTTTTGGCAAAGCATTGGGCTGTCATGGAGCCATTATTTTAGGGAGTAATACACTAAGAAACTATTTAATCAATTTTGCTCGTTCATTCATTTATACAACGTCTGCTCCGATGCATAGCCATATTAGTGTACAATGTGCTTATGATTTGCTTCAATCGGATACATTCTCTAATAAAAACTTACATCATTTGATTGATTTTTTCAAAAGGCAAGCACGTTTAAATCCTACAATTGATTTGATAGAAAGTCCTTCGGCAATTCAATGTATCATTATTTCAGGCAATGAAAACTGTAGGGCTGTAGCTAATACTTTACAAAGTAAAGGCTTAGATATTCGTCCTATTGTATCGCCAACTGTGCCAAAAGGTAAAGAGAGATTAAGAATTTGCTTACATGATTTTAATACAGAAGAACAGATTTTGCAGATTTTTGAAGTACTAAACAAACTTTAAAATTTATTATGAAACAACAATATATCATTGCTGGCATTGGTACAGAAATCGGAAAAACATTTATTGCCAGTATTCTTACTGAAAGCTTGGAAGCTGATTACTGGAAACCTGTCCAATCGGGATCATTAGACTTTACAGATACCAATGCCGTTCAAAGCTTAGTAAGTAATCGTAAAACAATCTTTCATCCAGAAGCCTATCGCTTGAATGAACCTCTTTCGCCTCATGCGGCGGCGGCTATTGATGGTGTAGAGATTCAATTATCAAATTTTGAACTGCCAATTACGGACAACAATTTAATTGTTGAATTAGCAGGTGGATTAATGGTTCCATTGAATAAAGACACTACCAATCTTGATTTAATTAAGCAATTAAATCTACCAGTCATTTTAGTTTCTAAAAATTATTTGGGGAGTATTAATCATACTTTGCTTTCGATTGAAGTACTTAAAAGTAGCAATATCGACATCAAAGGAATTATTTTTAATGGAGAAAGTAATCCTTCATCTGAAGACTATATCTTGAATTACACACAAGTAACATTGATTGCCAGGGTAAATCAAGAACAAAACATCTCTCAGGAAACCGTAAAAAAATATGCAGAAGACTTCAGAAAAACACTTTGTCATTGATGAACACCTGGAATATCCAGTAGAAAATATACAGCATCCAGTAATTACAAATTTGAGTGAAAGAGATGCAAAAGTATTGTGGCATCCTTTTACGCAACACCAAACGGCACCATTCTCCATCCCGATTGTTCGGGCAGAAGGAGTTTATCTTTTTGATGAAAATGGTAAAAGGTATATAGATGCTATTGCATCGTGGTGGGTGAACTTACATGGACATTCACATCCATACATTGCCCAGAAAGTAGCCGAACAATTTCTAAAATTAGAACAGGTAATTTTTGCAGGATTCACCCATGAACCCGCTGTAAGATTAGCAGAAAGATTATTAGAAATATTACCACCAAACCAGCAAAAAATATTCTATTCAGATAATGGTTCTACTTCCGTAGAAGTAGCCATGAAAATGGCATTTCAGTATTTTCATAACCAAGGAATTAGAAAGAAAACCAAAATCATAGCCCTTGAAAATGGCTATCATGGCGACACGTTTGGCACAATGGCCGTAGGGGCAAAAAGTGCATTCACCGCTCCTTTCGACCCTTTCCTTTTTGAGGTGATTTATCTACCTATTCCAGTAAAAGGTGAAGAGCAATTGGCACTAGATACCATGAAAAGTCTGATGAGTCAAGCAGATGAAATAGCGGCTTTTATTTTTGAGCCACTCATTCAAGGAGCAGGGGGAATGGTAATGTATGAACCTGAAATTTTGGAAAGCTTAATAAAACTAGCTAAAGAGAATGGGATATTGACCATTGCGGATGAAATTATGACGGGCTTTTATCGTACAGGTAAAATGTTTGCGACGGATTATTTAACAGAAAAACCAGATATTTTTTGTCTCTCAAAAGGATTAACAGGCGGTGCTATGGCTTTGGGTGTTACATCGTGTACGCAAGAGATTTATGACGCTTTTCTTTCGGATGATAGAAGAAAAACGCTTTTTCATAGTCATTCTTTCACGGCAAATCCTTTGGCTTGTACCGCTGGACTTGCCAGTTTAGATTTATTACTGAATGATGAAACGCAAGACAATATCAAAAAAATAAATACTTTACACCAAGGCTTTATTCAGCAAGTTACTCTGACATTTCAACACAAAATCGCTGACATCAGACTGAGAGGGACGATTCTAGCGATTGAAATAAAGGTACAAGAAGGCACTTCATATTTTAGTAATATGCGAGACATTGCTTATAATTTCTTTTTAGAAAAAGGTATTTTGATGCGTCCTTTAGGGAATGTGATTTATCTATTAACGCCTTATTGTATCACTGAGGAGGATTTAGGGTATATATATGGTTGTATTGAGGAGTTTTTGAGAGAGATTTGAAGATAGTAGGTTTTTATGTTGAATAATGTGGAGTTCAAGAGGATATGTTCATTTAAATGAATAGCAATTAATACAAGAAGAATATGAATTATTAACTTACAAAACCCTCTATAAGTCTATTTTATATTCTGTATTTTTATCTCTCCAAATTCAATCAAAAACATATTATGAAAAAGACATTGCTCTTGCTGTTTTGCTGTTCCTCATACTTTTCAATATTTGCTCAAAACCTTAATCAAAAAACATATTGCAACCCTGTAGATATTGGTTATCGCTATAATTTTGAACAATTGAACGAGAAGATTTCCTATCGTTCGGGTGCAGACCCTGTTATTATCAATCATAAAAATGAGTATTACCTTTTTGTAACCATTTCGGGGGGATATTGGCATTCAAAAGATTTAATCAATTGGGATTACATCAAGCCCAGTATGTGGCCCATGGAAGATATGTGTGCCCCAGCTGCTTTGTCGGTCAGAGATACGCTTTATTTGTTTCAATCTACTTTTGAACAACGCCCTATATTGATAAGTACCGAACCCGAAAAAGGGAAATTACAATTCTATAACCGTTGGTTGCCTCGTTTGCCACAGTATATCGGGCCGTGGGATCCTGCCTTGTTTTATGATGAAGACCTAGACAAATGGTATATGTATTGGGGCTCATCGAATGTATATCCGATTTTTGGGGCTGAGCTTGACAAAAAACGCAATCTGACTTACGCCACACCTTATAAAGGTTTAATTTATCTCGACCCTAAAAATCATGGATGGGAGCGTTTCGGTCGCGACCACCGCGATACGATTAAACCATTTACCGAAGGAGCATGGATGACCAAACACAAAGGCAAATACTTCTTGCAATATGGTGCACCCGGTACTGAATATAATGTGTATGCCAATGGTACGTATCTGGGAGACTCTCCGCTTGGTCCATTCAAATATGCTCCTTATAATCCTATTTCGTATAAACCTGGGGGATTTCTTACGGGAGCGGGGCATGGCAATACTTTCCAAGATAACTATGGTAATTACTGGAATACGGGTACTCCTTGGATTGCTGTTAACTGGAATTTTGAAAGAAGGGTCGCCATGTTCCCAACGGGCTTTGATGCCGACAATCAGATGTTTGCTAATACTCGATTTGGCGATTTTCCGCATTATTTACCTACTAAAAAATGGACACAGAAAGACGAATTGTTTACGGGCTGGATGTTGCTTTCTTATAAAAAACCGTGTGTGGCCTCCTCTGTACGAGATACCTTGAGTGCTAATAAAGTGACGGACGAAAACCCACGTACTTTTTGGGTAGCCAATACCAACAAAGCAGGCGAATGGCTCACGGTAGATTTACAGAGTGTACAAGAGGTAAAGGCATTACAAGTAAACTTTACCGATTATAAATCTGATATTTTTGATAGTAACGAAGAGCGAGTGTATGCCCAATTCAAATTTTATGCATCTAACGATAACAAAAATTGGCAATTGATTTCCGACAATACAAACGAGCCAAAGCGTGACAGACCCAATGCTTATATAGAATTGCCCAAACCTGTGAAGGCTCGTTATATTAAATACGAAAACATTCATGTACCAATGCCGAATTTGGCGGTGAGTGATATTCGTATTTTTGGAAATGGTACAGGTAAGATTCCACAAACCCCAAAAAATCTAATCGTAAAACGTCAAACTGATACACGTAATGCAGATATTACTTGGGAGAAATCTGCGAATGCTGTAGGGTATAATATTCTTTGGGGAATTGCTCCTGATAAATTATACCAAACCTATCAGATTTGGGCAGATGCCCCCAATAGTTTAGAGCTAAGGGCTTTAAGCGTAGGACAAAGCTATTACTGTGCCATCGAAGCTTTTAACGAAAATGGTGTTTCGGTTGTTAGTGAGGTGAAGGAAATTAAGTAAAAGAAAACGATAGCACAGCTTGCAAGTTGTACTATCGTTTTTACTCTTTTAACCCATTATTACAATAAGCTAGATAAACATTCCTTTGGAATGTTAAAAAATGCTAATATTGTAAAAGTAATAAACATTAAAGAAGATGAACCCAGCATTAACAAATGTACAGATAGAGCTTTTAAATACATTTGCCTATCAGCTACCCGACGAAGAACTTAGTGAATTAAAACAAGTACTTACACATTTTTTTGCTCAACGCATCAGAAAAAGAACTGATAACCTTTGGCAAGAAAAAGGTTATACTCAAGAAACTATGAATAGTTGGCTCAATGAAGAAAACCAATAAGATGCGAGTGGTATTAGATACCAACGTTTTTTTAGTGTCCTTAGCACCACAATCGCCTTATGCCTTTATTTTTGATGCACTTATCAATAAATCATTTGAGTTAGTCGTAAGTACGGAAATCCTAGCCGAATATGATGAAATTATCTCCCAGAGATACGACAAAGAGACTGTCAATGATGTTTTTGAATTGATTTTACATTTAGACAATATCCATCATCAAAATGTATATTATCAGTGGAATTTGATTGCCAATGACCCTGACGATAATAAATTTGTCGATATTTATGTAGCCTCACAAGCAGATTATCTAGTAACAAACGACAAACATTTTTCCTTTCTTAACGAGCAAGCTTTTCCTCCAATTAATCTTATTAAAGCAGAAATATTTCTTGAGATTTTAAATACCATGTAGTTAATAAACTTATTATTGGGGTATTTATTTTCTATCGTTTGCCTCTTAATAGCTTATATTGAACATCTCCAACTAGCTACCTCTCTACTTTATTTAATTTCCCTTTCAAAAGAAATTATTTTATCTAGGCTAAAGTGTCGATTTGCTGAACAATTGTAAAGATAGAGAACTACTTTTTTGTTGTTAATTCCTTTTAACAATACATGATTGATTTACGTTAATGATATACCCAAAAGTTATCATTTAATTTTGATATGAAAAAAACATTACGCCTTATCTTGGGTGACCAGCTTAATCATCAACATTCTTGGTTTCAACAACAGGATAAAGAGGTAGTTTACATAATGATGGAGGTTCGGCAGGAAACAGATTATGTTGTACATCATATCCAGAAAATCATTGCTTTTTTTGTGGCAATGAGAGCCTTTGCCGAGGCTTTAAAGTCGGCAGGGCATGATGTTATCTACCTCCGCCTAGATGATAGCAACAATTTGCAGAGTATCCACCACAATATTTTGGCTACGATTCAAGCTTCATATTTTGAGGTTTTTGAATATCAATTGCCCGATGAATACCGAGTAGATGAGCAGTTGAAAAACTTAGCTGTAGCATTACAGCGTTTAGGAAAAGCTTGCTATGCTGTAGATTCAGCGCATTTTTTAAGTGAACGGCTAGAGCTTGCAACCTTTTTTAAAGGCAAAAAATCATTTTTGATGGAGAGTTTCTATAGGATGATGCGGAAAAAATATAGTCTATTGATGGATGGTAATGACCCCATTGATGGTCGTTGGAATTTTGATGCAGAGAACCGTAAAAAACTACCTAAAAATCACCGCCCTGTTGAACCCTTAACGTTTGATAAAGATGTAACAGATGTTTATCAATTAATCATCAAAGAAGGCATTGCTACGATTGGTAACGTAAATCCTAAAAATTTTATATGGCCAACATCTCGGGAAGAATCTTTAGCACTTTTGGCTTTTTTTGTGGAACATTGCTTGCCTCTTTTTGGCACTTACGAAGACACCATGCACCCATCATATTGGTCTATCTATCATTCTCGCCTTTCTTTTTCGATGAATATTAAATTGCTATCTCCTTTAGAGGTTGTTCAGCAAGCAATAACCCATTGGGAAACCCACCAAGCAACAATTAGCATTGCTCAGGTAGAGGGGTATGTTAGGCAAATTATTGGTTGGCGAGAATATATGCGAGGTATTTACTGGTGCAAAATGCCCGATTATGAATCAGTAAATTTCTTTAAACATACTCGTAAATTGCCTACATGGTTCTGGAATGCTCAAACCAAAATGAATTGTTTAAAACATGCCATTGGGCAAAGTTTGGACTTTGCCTATGCCCATCATATTCAACGATTAATGCTTACAGGGAATTTTACTTTACTAAGTGGTGTTAATCCAGACGAGGTAGATGCTTGGTACTTGGGCATCTATATTGATGCCCTACAATGGGTAGAAATCACTAATACCAGAGGGATGAGTCAATATGCAGATGGTGGGTTGGTGGCCACAAAACCCTATATTTCTTCTGCCAATTACATTGATAAAATGGGGCATTATTGCGATACTTGTTATTATGATAAAAATAAAAAAGTTGGGCATAAGGCTTGTCCCTTCAATAGTCTATATTGGCATTTTTATCATCGTCATCAAGATGTATTGGCAAAAAATCCAAGAATTGGTATGGCATACCTTACTTGGAACAAAATAAAACCTGAACAACAGCAGGAAATATTGAATCAGGCAGAGATTTATTTAAGAGATATTGAAAATTTATAGCGTATAGCAACGAATTTTGTAAATTCGGGAAAGATTTGAATCTATGATTGAGATAAAAGACATTAAAAAAGCCTTTAATGGGCGTGATATTCTACTTGGAATCGATGGCGAATTCAAGCCTGGCGATACTTCATTAATTATTGGTGGCAGTGGTACTGGAAAAAGTGTATTGCTAAAGTGTATGATTGGGATTATAAAACCCGAACATGGACAGGTACTATACGATGGGCGAGATTTTCATAATTCTGATGAAGAAACTAGAAAAACTATCCGTCGCGAAATGGGCGTTCTATTCCAAGGAGGTGCTTTATTTGACTCTAAGACAGTATTAGATAATGTTAAATTCCCCTTAGATATGCTAACAGACATGAGCGAGGAGGAGAAAATAGAAAGGGCTCAGCTTTGTTTAAAGCGTGTAGAATTGGAAAATGCTGGCTCAAGAATGCCTTCGGAGGTTTCGGGGGGTATGAAGAAAAGGGTTGGTATTGCCAGAGCCATTGTGATGAATCCGAAATATTTATTTTGTGATGAACCCAATTCGGGCTTAGACCCATTAACATCCGTAAAAATTGATGACTTGATTAAGGAAATCACGGATGAATTTAATATTACCACCATTGTAATTACACATGATATGAATTCGGTCATTGGTATTGGCGAAAAAATCATGTTTCTCTATAAAGGTGAAAAATTCTGGGAAGGTGATAGTAAAAACATTCGCACATCATCAGTCCCTGAGTTGAATGAGTTTATTTTTGCTAATAAGCTTTTGCAGGAGGGGAGATAGTTTTCTGGAGAATTTAGGACTGTAGGACTTCAAGACTAAAAGACGCTAGATGAAAGACATTAGACGCAAGACTTTAGGACTTGAAGACTAAAAGATGCTAGATGGAAGACACTAGATACAAGACTTTAGGAATTGAGGAGGTAGGACTTGAAGACTAAAAGAGGCTAGAGATGAGATTTGGGGATAAAAATCAAAAAAGATATTGGTATTAGTAGCGGTAACCCTTGCGGTTACCGTTTTTGTTTGGTAAATCCATCAGATCAAAAACGGCAACCGCAAGGGTTGCCGCTACTTGACTAATCTATAGATGTCTTGTTTATCTAAAATCGAAAAATTAGTATCTGTTATCTCTTACACAGGTATATTTTCACATTCCGTAGGAAACTCTAGTATCTTCCATCTAGCATCTTTTAGTCTTCAAGTCCTAAAGTCCTATCTCCTCAATTCCCCAGAAAAAATCAATCCAAAATAGCCTCTGCCTCTGCCAATGTTGCCTTGTATTCTGCTAATTTAGAAGCCTTTTTAGCATATTCTTTCATTTTAGTTGGTTGTCCTGAGCGCTTAGCAATACGTGCCAAAGCCATATAAGCTAGTGCATGATAATCCTTTGTAAAACGTTCGTCATAAGGCATTTTTAGCCCTTTCAGCAAATAAGCCTCCGCAAGTTTATCGTCCTTTTTATCTTTTTCAGCAATCAATCCTTTGAAAATTGTTCCCGCACATTGATACATTAAGCCCTTTTGCTTTAAAATTTTGTCCGAAATAGTATCCGCATCGTCGTACTTTCCAAGAGCTGTCAGGAAGTCCATTCGTTGCATTTGAAAAAGTAAATTGTCAGGATATTTTTCAGACAATATACTATTGTAATACAACGCTTTGGCTGGATTGGCTTCATATTTCATATAGACATACCCTGCATAAAAAGCGGCTTCTGTTTTTACAAAGATTGTCTTCTTGGTAGCCAAATCTAATTGTTGTAAGCCTAATTTTTTATTACCATCCTTAAACATCCAAATAACAGATTTAATCACAGGATGCGTTTCTGGGTATTCAATGCGATAATAATTATAAATGCCTGACGAATAAAGAAACTCAGGTTGTTTATCGGTCAGTGCCAATCCTTTCTTTAAATGAGAATATGCTTTTTTAGCCACGCCTACGGCTTTCATAAATTCCTGATTGTCGGCATCGAAAGCCGCTAAATAGCCTAGTGTGGCTAATTCAAAGAAATTAGCTTCTACGTCCTCATCATTTTTGTCCAGCATTGCCTCTGCCAAAGCCCTACTTTGATTAAGGTATGTCAAATATATTTTTTGCTGATTGGGAAAATCTTTCAAAGGGAAATACTGTAATTCGGTTTGAATAGCCATTAAGGTATAAAACACTGGATGTTGCGGGTATTTAGCTTTTAACTTTTGGAAAATATCGGCTGATTCTTTGAAATCATACGAGTACATTTTATCCAACCCTTGAGAAATTAATTGGCGAGTACTAGCATCGTTTAATATTTGAGCATTACTTTTAAAAAAAATGCAAAACGAAAATGTTACAAAAATGAATACTTTTTTCATATTGGAAGTTTAAATAAATAAAGCGGAATGAGTTTTTTGCTGATTGTCACACATTACAAGTGGTAAATACTTACTTTTGTCGTGATATTTTTTAAATATTTGTTAATATAGACGTTTATTTGTTACATAACATACATGATTTCATACGATTATTTTATACTTGACAACGGACTCAAAGTCTATGTTCACCAAGATTATTCCACCCCTATAGCTGCTGTTAACATTATTTATAATGTTGGCTCTCGTGATGAAGAAGAACACAAAACTGGTTTTGCTCATTTGTTTGAACATCTGATGTTTGGTGGTTCAAAAAATATTCCTTCTTATGATACTCCCCTTCAGAAAGTAGGAGGTGAAAACAATGCTTTTACCTCACCAGATATTACTAATTATTATATTACGCTACCAGCAGTCAACATTGAGACGGCTTTTTGGTTGGAGTCTGACAGAATGCTGTCTTTGTCTTTTGACCAAAAGGTTTTAGACGTACAACAAAAAGTAGTGATTGAAGAGTTCAAGCAAAGATACTTAAATCAGCCTTATGGTGATGTTTGGTTGAAACTTCGCCCTTTAGCCTACCAAGTCCACCCTTACAAATGGGCTACGATTGGGAAAGAAATTGCTCATATCGAGGACGCGGTAATGGATGATGTCCGTAATTTTTTCTACAAACATTATTTGCCCAACAATGCTATTTTAGTAGTGGCTGGGCCAATCAGTGTTGAGGAGGTAAAACAATTAGCCAAAAAATGGTTTGAACCTATTCCTGCTGGTAATGTTACTCCTAGAAATTTACCGAAAGAGCCTATTCAGACTAGTGCTAGATTTTTGGAAGTAGAAGCAAAAGTACCGTTAGATGCTATCTATAAAATTTACCATACCCAAGGACGACATGACGTTGGTTATAATGCTGTGGATTTGACTAGCGATATTCTAGGAAGAAGTAAATCATCAAGATTATATGATAAATTAGTAAAGGAGCAATCTATTTTTAATTCTATCAATGCGTATGTTTCTTCGTCACTAGACCCAGGCTTGATGGTTTTACAAGGAAACCTCAACAAAGGCATTAGTATTGAAGAAGGTGACGCCGCCATTCAGGATGTATTGGATGATTTCTTGAAGAATCCTGTTGCAGAGGAGGAATTGACCAAAGTGAAAAATCAAGCAGAATCTACGTTGGTTTTCTCGGAAGTAGAATTACTAAATCGTGCTATGAATTTAGCCTTTGCCGCCAATGCTGGAAATGTAGAATACGCTAACGAGGAATCAAGTAAAATACAAGCAGTAACGGTTAATGATATTAGCAATCAAGCAAAAAGTATTTTAACGAAAGAAAACTGCTCGACGATGTATTACCGTGCTAGCTAAGGTTGTGTGCTAATGCTTTCGGTCTTCGGAATTCAGCTTTCGGATTTTTATACTCTGTGCAATTGAGCAATAATTTTCAGTGAACAACCATACAGATGACGGTTACATAGATAACAAATAACGATTAAACCGATAACAGCTATAAAAACGATGAAACGTATCATCTTCTTCTTATTTTGTATTTCTTTATTTTCTTGCAAAAAAGATTTGCGTTTGTACGACCAAGACCCAAAGACTTTTTTGACACAATATGGTAAAGAAAATCCAGAAGATAAAGTAAAAGTACATACTGTTGGTGGAGATTTTATCATAAAACTCCATGCTGAAACACCTTTGCATCGTGCTAATTTTATTAGAAATGTAAAGGCGGGTTATTACGTTGATAGGATGTTCTATAGAAATATTTATCGAATGGGCATACAAGGCGGAGGCGAATATATGGATCAATTAGATTTTTTAGTTCCGCCAGAATATCGCCCAGCATTTACCCATAAACGTGGTGCTGTGGCAATGGCTCGATATGACGAAGGCAACCCCGACAGGGCCTCCTCTCCTACTGAGTTTTATATCATTACTAATGAAGCAGAAGCTCGACAGCTTAACGGTAACTACGTAGTTTTTGGAGAAGTAATTCAAGGCATGGATGTAGTTGATGCGATTCAAGCTGGAAAGGAATACTACGAACGCCCAGCCATTCCTGTGTTTTTTAGGATTGATATATTAGAAGAATAGGTATCGGCTTTCGGTCTTCAGCAATCGGCTTTCAGTTTTTGGTATCAGAAGTTAGTTTGCCGACCATCAACAATATAAAATCCTAAGACCGAAAGCTGATATCCAACAATCATTTTAACCTAAAAGCCGACGACCATCAATAGCATAAAATCTGATGACCGAAAGCTGATATCCGACGACCATTATACACTAAAAGCCGAAGACCGACGGCTATTTATTATAGCTTAAAGCTTTTCTCTACCATTCTCATAATCGAATCACTATCGTTTAGGTCTGCAACTTTCGAAAGCTGAATCCATTTCAAGTCCGTTGACTCAGAAGAAACGATTAATTGTTGATTCATGTCAGCCTCTAACAGAAACCTTACATCAAAATGTAAATGTACTGGTATTCCCTTTCGTTCAGGAATCACGTGAATATCAATATCAAAAATATCATTACTCAATACCCCAATATTTTTCAATCCTGTCTCCTCCTCTGCTTCCTTTAAAGCAACATTCAATACATCTGAGTCACCATCGCAATGTCCCCCCGTTTGAAACCACTGATTAAGCTTTTTATGATGGGTTAGCAATGTATATTGACGAGACTTATCCAGAATCCAAGCAGAGCCCGTTACATGGCCAATCATCAAAGAACGCTCGAAACACATAGGATGTGATTTTACAAAAGAGGTGATTTCTTGATGAAATTTTGTCTCTGTTGCATTAAATGGTCGATGCTTTTCAAGCAATTGTAGCAATTGATTTCTGTGCATAGTATTGTATGATTATGGTAATGTTTCAGAGGTCAAAGGTCTAAAAAATATCTTTTAAAAAAAGCCATTGAGCGAAAAATTAAATTGTTGGTTTATTCCTTCGTTACTTTTATGTAAAAATCTCAATTCAGCATTAATCAAAAAAAATTACCATGAAAAAACTATTTTTAGGCCTTATCCTAGGGCTTTCCCTTACTGCCAATGCACAAATACGCCTGCCTCAACCTAGCCCTGCGGCATCTGTTGCTCAAACCATCGGAACGACTGATATTAGCATTAAATATTCTCGTCCAAGCATCAAAGGACGTGAGATTTTTGGCGGAGTAGTAGCCTATGACAAAGTTTGGCGTACTGGGGCAAATGCTGCCACTCAAATTACATTATCCAACGAAATTACTCTTGGTGGAAAAAAAGTCGCTGCAGGTTCGTATGCAATTTTCTCTATCCCTACCAAAGGAGATTGGACATTGATTTTAAACAAAGACATCACTGCTACAGAGCAAACGTATTCACCTGAAAAAGATGCTTTGCGTACTGTTGTAAAAGCAGTTGCGAATGCAAAAACAGAATCTTTCACGATAGACTTTAGCGATGTTACGGATAGTACTGCTAATTTAAACATCTATTGGGCAGATAAAAAAGCATCTGCTCCTATCGCTATCGAAACTTCTAAAATGGCTGAACTAGCTATTAACAAAGCAATTACTGATAATGCCAATTCGATGCGTACTGCGGCTGAGTTCTTTTTAGGAAAAGGTAAATTGAGCCAAGCCCTAACAGCGGTAAATGCATCAATTGCAGGTGGCGAAACTTTCCGTAATGTATGGGTAAAAGCACAGATTTTAAGCAAATCTGAAAACTATGCCGAGGCTTTCCCATTAGCCCAAAAAGCTTTGGCATTGGGTAATGCAGATACTTCTGGTTCTTTCAGTTTCTTTAAAGATGCTATCGAAAAAGGCATTTTAGATTATAGAGCTAAATTACCAGTAGCAGCACCTGTGACGACTAAGAAGAAGAAGGCGATGTAGCATCTCATCAGTAGCACGACTTTCCAAGTCGTGAGGGAGGACAACCTTTAGGACTTTTACCTCACACGACTTGAAAAGTCGTGCTACTGATAATATTACTTTTTCAAATACGCAATCAATACTTTTCTAATATCATTACGAATATCGTTTACATCTTTTTCATCTGACTCTACGATGCCTTTTACTCCTGGATTTTGGGCAGTCAAGTAGCCAAAATTGGTTTCCTTACCTTCTATCAAAAACTTTGGCATCATTACATGGTAATCTTGGTTAATATCTAATAGTTTTCCATTAATCAACCATTGTTTTTTGTTCTCATCATAGCTGATTTTATCCCATTGCAAAAATCCTCCATTGCCTTTATTCTGTAAACCTGTTGCTAATATTTTGTCAAGTAAGCTTCCTGTTAGATTCACTTCAACTATTTTTCCACCAAAAGGTAATACCCTCATAATATCTAGTTGTGTGATTTTCCCAATTAATTGGTCATCTATTCTGACAGAACCACTATTGAAAACGGTACAATCTACAGGTTTTGTTGCCGCTGCCGACATAGCTTTGGCAATTAAATCTCCCAAATTAGTATGTCCATTTCGCATGGTGCTTTCTCTGCCGTCTAAGGGCGTTGAGATTTCTGTTACTACATCATTTTTATCTAACCCTGCTTTTTTCATGGCAACATCCATGATTTCCTCCCATTTTTTGACTACCAATGCTACTTCTGCATCATCTTTTATTTGCTCGTTGATTTTACGAAGCTCGCTATTAATCTCTAAAGATTTGGTTTGAGTATAAAAAGACAGGTTGTGGACATACGCCGTTTTAGCATTGGCATCCGCTTTAGCAATGATAACGTTACCTTCTTTAAACAACATATTATCATGGTCATGTCCGCCCATCAGAAGTTTTACATCAGGTAAAAGCTTTGCCAATTTTGCATCATCTACTTTGTTGATATGCGTAATACCAACTACAAAATCACATTGAGGTTTCAATACTTCATAAGCCTGTTTAGCCGATTCAAAGAAATCATCATAATGCACATAATCCTTTTGATTGGAGGGTAATACCACCGAAAACATACCCATTTTTACTACTTTGCCAGCAGTATTTTTGAAAGTAAGAATAGTAGTTTTAGGGAAGGGAATTTTTGTACCATTTACATTTTTTGTAAAAGGGGTTAACGTGCCTTTATTATTCTGGAAGGCATTTGATGCCAGCCAATTAAACTGTGATTCATCGATTCTTCTCTGCAAATCTGCTTCATCAATATCAAATTCATGATTGCCCAGACCAACCCAATCAAAACCAACAGCATTCATAGCCTCTACCATTTGGCGACCTTTGATGCTTTTCCCTTCGTATTTAAAAGTGGCAATTAAAGAAGGGTTCAAGAAATCTCCAGCAAGGATGGTAACAGTATTAGGATTTTTCTGTATTAATTCTTTTCTCAATGTTCCCAAACGAGCCATCCCTCCTACTTTTCCCCCTTCTAATGGCGAAATTTCATACACATCATTCAAATGCAAGAATGTAATGTTAACTACATTTTCAGATGATTTACTAGATGAATGCTGAGAGGTTTTACAAGAAGTGAAGATACTGGTTGCCAGTAAAAACAGGAGTAATATTCTTTTCATGGTTTGATAGATTATGGAAATGAAGTAAAATGTTTATGCAAGATAGCAAACATTATAAAGCAGTGATTAATTACCTATATTTTTTCAAGACTCTTAAAAGTTAAAATAAAGATGTAATGATTGATTCGAATTAAGTAAAAAAATCCTTACTATTAGCAGGTGACTTAAGTCACCTGCTAATAGTAAGGATTGAATACCAGATACTTATGAACTTGTGAATAATCAATAATATTTAAATCATCTCTTAATGAAAGATTCATAACTCACTAACTCTCAACTCTTTTACTAAACTGGCTTATTATCCAAGCAAAGCCAACCACCAATACACAGCCAATCACATTGAGCCAAAGGAAAGCTGTTAAGTCTATCCACCAAGCATAAATAACGAAGACTTCTGCCAATAAAGCCGCCCAGAAAACAGCATCACCTCTGATAGATTTGATATAGAAAGCTACTAAAAATACACCCAAAATAGTGCCATAAAACCATGAACCTAAGATATTTACAGCCTCTATTAAACTCCCGATATTAGCCGTAAATTGGGCAACAATAATACAGACAATTCCCCAACCTAAAGTAACCAGTTTTGAAGCATTTACATAATGTTTCTCAGTATCCTGTGGATGAATCATTCTTTGGTAAATATCGACAATCGTACACGACGTTAGCGAACTAAAAGCGGAGGCCATAGCCCCCATAGATGCCAGTAAAATAACCGCTATTAATAAGCCTACCATTCCTTGAGGCATATACTTTGTTACGAAGGATAGAAAAATATAATTGGTATCGTTGATATTAGCATCTGGATTGGTTTTCAACATCAAATCTTTCACTTCTTTCCTTAGGTCGTTGGCTTTTTTGTCAGCTGCTAAAGCTTTTGATTTCAAGGTCTCAAGCTTTTGAGCATTTAGTGCTTTTATTTTTAAAGTACTTGTATTTTCATCTGTTTTGAGAACAGTATAAAGTTCTTCTACGACTTTTTTCTTCTCTACAAAAACCTTAGAATTTTCCTTCATTAAAGCCTTGTAGGCTGCTGTTTGCTCTACTTTGCCTAGTTCAGTTTTATTGAAAAATAGCGGTGCTTCATGAAACTGGTAAAATACAAAAACCAATGAACCAATCAGTAAAATCAAAAATTGCATCGGGATTTTAAAGATACCATTCATTAATAATCCCAAACGACTTTCGCCGATAGATTCTCCTGATAAATAACGACTTACTTGTGACTGGTCTGTACCAAAATAAGATAACTGTAAGAAAAATCCACCTATCAATCCCGACCATACGTTATACCGATTATTCAAGTCAAACTTCCAATCAATGGCATCAAGTTTATCCATTTTACCTGCTACTTTCAGCGTATCCACAAACCCCATTTCTGTAGGCAATAAATGTACTACCATATAGCCAGCCAAAAACATTCCTATCATTACTACCAACATTTGTTGCATTTGTGTATAGGAAATCGTTTTTGAACCTCCATACATACAATATATCGTTACTACAATACCTGTGACGATATTTGTCCAGTACAAATTCCAGCCTAAAATGGTTGATAAAATAATAGATGGTGCCGCAATGGTCACGCCCGTTGATAAGGCTCTGGGAATTAGAAAAAGAAAAGAAGCCATTACTCGGGTCTTGAGGTCGAAACGACCTTCCAGAAATTCATACGCTGTAAATACGTTTAGTTTTTTGAAGATGGGAATAAAAGTGATAGAGAGTACAATCATCGCTAGCGGCAACCCGAAATAAAACTGTACAAAGCGCATTCCGTCTATATAAGCTTGACCAGGGGCAGATAAAAAAGTAATGGCGCTGGCTTGGGTAGCCATGACCGAAAGCGTAACATGATACCAAGGCATCTGTCTATCTGCTAATAAATAGCCTTCAATATTCTTTTCTTGAATTCTTCCTTTCCATAATCCAAAGCCAATAATTGTTCCTAATGTTAAAAGTAATACCAGCCAGTCGATATTTTCCATGTTAAAATTTTATAATTAGCAGTTTAAAAGAGGGGCGAAACCGTTTTATCTTGAAAACAATTCGTACGAATGCTAAAACGACAAATTAAGCCGACAATTTCGACTTAATTGAAGTATTCGCTAAAGAGATAAAATAGGATAATCATCAGCACCAAATTACCGACAACTATCCAGTAAAGTTGTTCCCATGATTTGATAAAAGGCGGTAGTGATTTATCTTTTTCTTGCATGATTATATAATTGTATGGGTTTTGGTTGCTTGACTTCTTTATGAAAGGACACTTACAAAGGTCGTAATAATTTCATGAAAGCTTGAGAATTAAAATTAAGGACAAACAAAGGATATTGCAATTGATAATTGAAGCTTCGAATTAAAAACTTTATACCAATCTATTTTAATTTACGCTAACAAACAAAAGCTAAGTAGCTAAATACAAAAATGGGTAAAATGTATTATAAAATACTCATCCATACCCAACGAAATAAATACCTGAAATTCAGCAACTTAATTTTTACAGAAAAAAAATTTCACTTTTTTTTAATTTTTTTCTTCAAAAAGCTTGCAAAAAGAAAAACGGCTTCCTAATTTTGCACCTCCAAAACGCAAGCGGGCGTGGTGGAATTGGTAGACATACCAGACTTAGGATCTGGCGCCGCGAGGCATGGGGGTTCGAGTCCCTCCGCCCGTACTCATTCAAAGCCCTCTCAACCGTTACGGTTTTGAGGGCTTTTTTGATTTCGGATTGTTGATTTCGGAATGCGGATTTACGAAAGTCAGACAAACTGAGATTTAGCAAAATAAAAATTCCGAAATCCGCATTCCAAAATCCGAATTCATAAAGATGAACATTTCTCTCGAAAAAAGTACCCCAGTGAACGCCCGTTTGGTCGTATCTATTTCTGAAGCTGACTATAAGCCACAAGTCGATAAAAATCTTAAAGACTATCGTAAGCGTGCTAACATCAAAGGATTCCGTCCAGGAATGGTACCGATGCAAATGGTACAAAAGATGTTCGGTAAATCAGTTTTAATCGACGAAATCAATTCTGTTTTAGGCAAAGCTGTTCCTAACTATATCAAAGAAAATAATTTAAGTTTAGTGGGTGATCCTATGCCATTGAACGAATTGGAAAATCCAATCGATTGGGATACTCAAAAAGAATTTAGCTTTACTTACAACATTGGTTTAGCTGGAGAATTCACTCTTGACTTTGATAAAATCCCTACTATCAATACTTACGAAATCGAAGCTACTGAAAAAGAAGTGGAAGAAACTATCGAGAATTTGAAACAAAATTCTGGAGAGCAAATTCACCCAGATACAGTAGAAGAAGGTGATATGCTTTTTGGTGTTTTCACTCAAGGAGAATGGACTGAAAAATCTGCTATTCCTTTCAAAGCTATCAAAGAAGAAGCTAAAGCTACTTTTATCGGTGCTGCTAAAGGAGACACTTTAACATTCGACCTTCAAGCTACTTTTGTTGATGAAAAATCAATCGAATTGGCTACTGGCAACAAATCTGGTTTAGTAGGTGAAGTAACTTTCACGATTGAAGATATCACTCGTAATGGTGTTGCTGAATTAAATCAAGCATTTTTTGATAAAGTATTAGGCGAAGGCAAAGTAAGTTCTGAAGAAGAATTCCGTAAAGAGATTCTAGAAATTATCAAAACTAACTACAAGCGTGAAGCTGAATATTTATTGAGAATTGATGCTGAAAAAGCTTTATTAGAAAACATTGCTATCGAATTGCCAGAAGATTTCTTACGTGATTGGCTAATCCAAGTAAACGAAGGAAAATTCACTCCAGAGCAAATTGACCAAGACTTCGAAAATGTTAAGAAAGACATTCGTTTGAACTTAATCAAAAACGAAGTGGCTACTCAAAACGAAATCAAAGTAGAATATCCAGAAGTGCTTGAAAGAACGAAAGAAATGATTCGTGGTCAATTCGGAATGTATGCGTCTGCCGACAATAGCATGGACGAAATGATTGAGCGTATTGCTAATGGATACTTAACTGATAAAAATAAGCAAGACAACTTCATGAGAATGTTCAATGAAGTATATGCAGCCAAAGTTTCTGACGTGATTTTAGCAAACGTTAAGACTGAAAGTAAAAATATTAGTGTAGATGAGTTCAAACAAGTTGTAGGAGCGTAATAAGTTTTGAGTGATGAGTTGTGAGTCTTGAACTTAAAATAATCAACTTAATCAACTATAAATCAACAAAAAATCCCGTAAGGTCAACCTCTGCGGGATTTTTTGTTGATTTATAGTTTCAGATATCGAATAGTAGTTTCATAAATTTAACTCAATTACTCACAACTCATCACTCACAACTCCTAGAAGCCTATTTTTTCTCGCTGTTGCTGATTTTGAATAAGTCTATAAGCTTCTACCAAAACACGTTCCTCAAACTTGCCTCTCCAGTAGTCTGATTCTCTTTTTAGTCTTTCTATTTCTAGTTGTAGTTTTTCCATTTCATTTTCTGAATTGAGCATTATTTTGGGTGTGATTACCTCTTCCCCAAAAAGCTCTAATACATTAATGTCTAGCAAACTGGCTATTTTTTGTGCCCTGCTAATGGTCAATTCAGTTTTACTGCGTTCGATGTCACCAAAGGCAGTTGTCGAAATTTGTAAAAGTTCTGCCATGTTCTCCTGAGAGTATCCTTTTAGCAGACGGGCTTGTCGTATTTTTTCTCCAATTTTCATAATTATCACCTTTTCTGATAAATTCTCTGTAAAACTGATTAGGATTATTTCATAGTTTTTGCATCTTTGCTGTCGAAGATTTTTTGAATAACACCAAAAATACTTCGATTAGTTTCAAAATTATAGAGAGAACTATTTGAGGGTTTTAAAAGTTATTAAAGGGCAATCTCATTAAATTCCTTAGCATGCAATTGCTAAAATGGTTTATTTGATTTAATTTAACAATCGACATATTTTCAATTTTATAAATTACCGTTATGTTTCCAAAAGAATTAAGTTCAGAAGAATTCAGAAAATACGCCGTACACCATAGAGGTTTGAACGGTTTGGCAGTAGACCAGTACATGAATCAGGCAAATAATATTGGCGGTACTAGTCGTCCATTCATTGAAGATATGACACAGTACATCATTGAAGAACGTCCGATGCGTTTTGCTCAAATTGATGTTTTTTCACGCTTAATCATGGATAGAATTATCTTCATGGGTGTACCTGTGGATGATTATATGGCCAATATCATTGTTGCTCAGATGTTATTTATGGAATCTACGGATGCCAAAAAAGACATTATGATGTACATCAATTCACCAGGTGGCTCTGTATATGCAGGTTTAGGTATCTATGATACGATGCATTATATCCGTCCAGACGTTTCTACTATTTGTACTTCATTGGCGGCGTCGATGGGTGCAGTATTGTTGGCGGGTGGTACGGCAGGTAAGCGTTCGGCTTTACCCCATGCACGTATCATGATTCACCAACCTTCAGGTGGTGCTCAGGGACAATCACGTGATATTGAAATCACTGCCCGTGAAATCGTTAAAATCCGTAAAGAATTATACGAAATCTTAGCACAACACTCAGGAAAATCATTTGAAGAAATAGAAAGAGATTCAGACCGTGACTACTGGATGCGTGCAGAAGAAGCAAAAGAATACGGTTTAATTGACGAAGTATTGACAAGAGTATAAAATTTTCTTGATACAATAAGTAAATTAAATGAGCGTATAACTAAAAATGCTTATTACTTCCATAGAAGTAGTAAGCATTTTTTATTTTTAAATCTGTAATTTTGCCAAGGAAATAATGAAGGCACAATTTTGTGTGTAAAGATATGAGACAACAGCAAGCCCATTGCGTTCTTTGCGGACGTAAGCAAAACGAAGTAAAATTGTTGGAAGGTATGGATGGCCACGTTTGTAACGAATGTGTAACACTAGCCTATGAAGTAGTTCAGCAAGAATTAAGTACTGAAAAGAATAAAAAAGGTAAAAACAATAAAGCTGTAACTCCAAAATTCAATCTGGTAAAGCCAATTGAAATGAAGAAATATATTGACCAGTACGTAATTGGGCAATATGAAGCTAAGAAACACCTTTGTGTAGCCGTTTACAATCACTATAAGCGTTTGATGCAACATGATGTAAAGACAACATTTGATGATATTCAGATTGAAAAATCAAACATCATCATGGTGGGCGAAACAGGGACAGGTAAAACATATATGGCAAAAACCATTGCTAGAATGTTGGAAGTACCTTTTTGTATTGCTGATGCTACGGTAATTACTGAGGCAGGATATGTGGGCGAAGACGTAGAAAGTATCTTAACACGTTTATTACAAGCTGCCGACTACGATGTAGAGAAAGCTGAAATGGGCATTGTGTTTATCGATGAAATTGATAAAATCGCTCGTAAATCTGATAATCCTTCTATCACTCGTGATGTATCAGGCGAAGGTGTACAACAGGCCTTATTGAAGTTATTAGAAGGGGCTGTAGTAAACTGTCCGCCACAAGGAGGCAGAAAGCACCCAGACCAAAAGATGATAGCAGTAAATACTGAGAATATTCTTTTTATTTGTGGTGGTGCTTTCGATGGTATCAAACGTCATATTTCAAAACGTTTGAATACTCGTCCCATCGGTTTTAGTTCAGACGATACGTTCTTGGATATGTTTGAAGAAGAAAATGTAATGAAATTTGTTACTTCGCAAGATTTAAAATCATTCGGTTTGATTCCTGAGCTATTAGGACGTTTGCCTGTAGTAACTTATTTAGATCCATTAGACCACCAAACGCTGTTATCTATCTTGACAGAGCCTAAAAATGCCATTACTAAACAATACCATAAATTATTCGAAATGGAAGGTATTGACTTACAATTCGAACCACCAGCGTTAGAATATATCGTTAGTCAGGCAATGGAATACAAATTAGGAGCAAGAGGGTTACGTTCAATCTGCGAATCAATCATTACGGATGCGATGTTTGAACTACCGTCTCAAGACGAAATCAAAGAATTTAAAATTTCGCTGGCTTATGCCCGTGAAAAATTTGAGCGAACCGTTTTTCATCAAATGAAAAAAGCCGCTTAACTCATATTTACTACCCCAACAAAAAGCCCAAATGATAATTTTGGGCTTTTTATTTAGCAATTAATTTAATTATTCAACGTTTCTTTACAAACACTAAAACCTAATAATATGCAAACAATTAAACTAACTTTCATAAGCATTCTTGCTTTAATGGTAGGAGTATCATGTACTTCTCAGAAAACAATCATTTCTCAAAACCAGTACGAGACACAAAAGGCCGTAGAGGTGGCGAAAGTAGAAGAAATGCCAAGTTCAACGTTGATGATTGAAGCAGCCCATGAAAAGCCAAGTCCTGTGTTATATGCATCAGCATCAGAGGTTATTCACATTGAGGAAGCAAACAATGAAACAGCCGTTGAATTAAAAAAAGAAAAAATCAACGCCATGTTAGACAAAGTAGTTTTACAAAAAAGTGAAAGTAAGACTATCGCTACTACTCGCAAGGCTAATTTTGTAGAGAAACTTATTATTAAAAAAATAGAGAAGAAAATGAAAAAAAGTGGAGTACAATCTGCTGATTTTCATAGCTGGAATCCAAACTTAAAAATCGGTGTCATTCTTTTAGGCGTTGGTATCGTATTAGCCATCTTTGGGCTAGGCGTCGTAGGTGGTATATCAGCCTTCATTGGATTGCTATTTGTCATTTTAGGCTTACTGCAAGAGGTATAAGTGGTTCAAATCTGCCATTCTTCATAATTTCTTTGTCGAATAAAATATTTATTTACAATTTCGGTTTTTATTGAAACCAATTATTCACGACGCTTATGTCTATTTTCGACAAGTTGAAAAATGTTTTCCGTGGCAATAACCCTACCATTGAAAATACAAATATAGAAATACCCATCACAGAAGAGATAATATCAAATGACGATACGTTGGTGCAAATAAATAATATTGCACCAACGTTTTCTAGTCCTGTCAATGACCAACCCGACTGGCTTATCAATGAAGATATTCTAAGAGATGAAGGCGTTATCTTTGGGTTGTCGGGTTCCAACCCAGACGAAAAAATCTCCATCATCCGTCACTACTTTTCTCAGCAAACAGCCGAAACGGAAAAAGTAATGGCTCAACACCAAGAAGAAATTGGTGAGTTGAATTATTGGATTAATGAAAAGGAAAGTTTAGTTAAAGATATTGAACAGCAAATTCAATCCCTCAAAAATCAGGAATTTACTGAACAACATCATTTATTAAGAACAGTAGTTGGTTTAGTACTAGCGATAGGTATTGCTGTAGGCAATTATTTCTTAATCAAAGAATCACTACAAGGACAATTCCAAGAAACTACCTTTATTGCTTTAGGCGTATTTGGAGCGGGAATGTTTAACCTTTTCGGGCGCATTTCATTCCTCCATGACGAAAGTAAAATAAGCACTTGGAAAAGACTATTAGAAGAAATAGGCATGCCTTTGGCAGCATCTTTCTTTGTATTTGCCCAAATTTATGCTACAAAACCTCTCCTTCAAGCATGGGCTTTGTTCGCTTTTATATTCTTTTTATTTATGTTTTCGGGCAAACTGTTCTTAGGAAATCTAACCATTTTCAAGGATGATTTTACCATCTTCCAAAAGCGAAACCAACTTTACAAAGATAAAATCAAGAAAGTAGCGGAGTGGGAAACAGACATTGAGAAACATAAAGCCGAAATCGAGAAATATAGACAAAGGAAACAAGATATTTTACCTGAGCTTACCAAACTAAGCACTATCAATTTGAAATTAAATGCCCAAAGAGATATGCTGATTAAAGTATTTGAAAGTGAGTATCATTTGGCTCAGAATTATAAAAATAGGTTGAACAACAATCAAGTGACAACAATTTTAGGAGAAGAAGAATAACATGGAAAATACAGAACAAAATAACAATCGTATGCCCGTAAATACTACGCCTTCGCATACTGAAATGTACGATTTTCAACATGGCTATCATGGAGGACTAGAATCTGTTGATAGAAATACTTATGAAGGTTTTTTGTCTTCACAAGTAAATTTCGAATGGTTAAGCCGTCAGCTTAATGAAAAAAAACAAGAACTTTCTGATTTAGAAAAAGTTACTGAACACATTAAAGCTCGCTACAAAGAAGCCTATGATGCTCTTCAAGAAAGAATGTTAAAGGTAAATCTTGCAGGGAAAAATCGTGACCGTCTTGAAAATCAATTAGCTGAAAATCAAGAAACTTCCTCTACCCTACTTGAAAAAAGAAAAATCAATTCGCATCAATACTCATTGTTTGCAGGTATTATTTACTTTCTGGCTGGTGTATCGTTTGTGGCAGGGGATTTAATTATTTCACACGAAATCGTGGCTTATGCCCTCAATATTCGTAATAATGTTGAAGCTTGGTCATTTGCTGTTGGTTTAGCCATGTTATCTATCCTTTTGAAACCTGCTTATGAAAGATTGGTCGAGTCGCCTTATACGTCTGCATCTTCTTTAAATTCTAAAAAGGTATACGTTTGGTTCAAAAGTATTACGGTAGTTTTTGCAGTAGTTACTTTGTTTATTTTGGGTTGGTTTAGGTATGAGGCCTATAAAACCGACAAAATGAAAGAGGGCGTTAATAAATCTATCAAACAGTTACAAAATCAAAGCTTTGATCCTCTTAATCCAACGGCTCCACTACCAGTAGCGGTTACCCGACAAATTGATGAAAAATTAAGAATTTTTGACCAACTGAATGAAAAACTAGTAAACAGTCCTTGGGCTTTGGCTTCTTTTGTGCTTTCGGGTGTATTATTTGCTTTGGCTGGCGCAATTTGTTTAGGTATTGCATTCCCTGTTTTACAATGTTACTGGGCTAAATGGTTACAAATTGACCCTAAGTTAAAACGACTTAAGAAGGAGAAGAAACAATTGATTACTACTTTAGAAGGCGTTGAAAAAGAGTTGGCAGACAATATCACTCAAAAAAACATTTTTGAAAACGATTTGCAATTGCTCCCTTCTTTTGAATCGTTAGAGTTACAAAAGAAAAGTCTTTTAGAAGAAATTAAGGATATTGAAAGAGAAACTCGTTTAGCAGAAACAGATTCAAGGATTGGTGCATATAACGATGGTTTTGGAAAAGGTTCGATGGTAAGGGAAGTAATCAATGCTGATGAAGTAAATCAATTTGTAAGAGATAATTATTTCGATACGGCTACTTTAGCTAGTAAAGCAAAGGCTTCATCGGGTGATAAAGCGATGTTCTCTAAACGTCCCAACCTCCGCCCACATCAGCAATTACGTAAATTAATATCTGAAGACTTTCAGGAGGAATAAATTTTTGATTTGAAAATTTGAAAATGAAAGGATTTGGAAATTTGAAGATTTGAGAATTTGAAAATGTAAAGGCTTATTATATTGATGATTTAATAATTCATAACTCACTAACTCACTAAATCACAACTCACTAAATCACAATTCACTAACTCACTCAATAAATATATGATCATAAAGACAGCACACACTGAAGCAGAGGTTCGAAAATGTTGGTATGTAATTAGTTTACTTCGTCCACATCTCACCGAAGATGTATTTGTAGAAACAGTACTCGAAATGCTGAGTGAGGGCTATCAATTAGCTTATATCGAAAAAGATGATGAAGTAGTTTCTGCCATTGGTTTCAGATATTTACAAATGCTTTATAATGGTAAACAAATCTATATCGACGACCTCACTACTTCAGACAAAGTTCGTGGCGAAGGCTATGGAACGGCTTTATTGGACTATGTAATCGACCTTGCCAAAGACAAAAATTATGATTGCGTCACGTTAGATTCTGGTCCTACACGCCATACTGCACATCGTTTGTACTTGAACAAAGGTTTTAAGATTAGTAGTTATCATTTTGTAAAGAAACTATAAAAGTAATAAAACATATATAATATTTGCACATTTCAATAGATGAAAAAACTAAGCCTAATTACACTCGTAACAATTTGTTTTAATACATTAAACCTCTTCGGACAAAAAAGTGAAATCAAACAACCTTCTTCATTCTTCCCAAAAGAAAAAGCACAAGTATTAGTCGTCGGTACTTTCCATTTTGATTATCCCAATTTAGACGTCAATAAAATAAATGATGGCGATAAAATTGACGTATTAAAGGAACCCAAGAAATCTGAAATTACAGAATTGGTCAATTATATTAAAAAATTCAAGCCCACAAAGATTGCTATTGAAGCCACTCCAAAATGGAATGCTACAGAAAAACTCAGACAATATAAGGCAGGTAATTCAAGAAATGAAAGAGACGAACGCTATCAAATAGCATTGAGGGTTGCTAGTGAAATGAAAATGGATACTATTTATGGTATTGATGCTGGTTCTTTTGATGAAGATTTAGTAAAATTAGATTCAGTATATTTTCAAAAGTTATTCAAGGGTTTTGATTTCCAAAATGACGATAAGTTCAATGCAATGTATATGAAATGGTTTGATTATGAAGAAAAATTGCCAGTCACAACAAACCTATTGAAATATATCAAACACATTAATACCAGCGAATCTCATAAATTAGGTTATGGAGCATATCTGGTAGGTGATTTCAAACTAGATAATCAAAGAGGTGCCGATATCTTATCTATCTGGTGGTATAATAGAAACTTGAGAATATTCAGAAAATTGCAAGAGATAACCGAAAGTAGTAAAGATAGAATATTAGTAATCTTTGGAAATGGACATGCTGCTGTATTAAGGCAGTTACTAGAATCTTCCCCAGAATACAAGTTTATTGAATTTGATAGTTTGAAGTAATGGTCAACATTAAAAGCTGAAAAAGTAGAATACGCTATATAAAACTGAACAAGGCTAAAACTATCCCCAATAAACGCTATCATAAATCGATACAATTCACGTTATTAGTCTCGACTTCATTAATGTATTTCTATGGATTGATAGAAAAATTACTTTTAGTTTTGATAAATATTATTACAACCAATAAATAAACCTAAACATGGGAATTTTAAATGCATTGATGGGCAATTCATCAGAAGTTTCTGCTGATAAAATCGCTCACGAATTCGAGCCAATTTTGATTGAAGGAGAAGTGATTGTAAAATCATTTAAACTGATTAGAGATATGTTTGTTTTTACTAACAAGCGTTTGATTCTAGTTGACAAACAAGGGCTTACTGGTACTAAGACAGACTTTATGACGATTCCATACCATTCTATTAACTACTTTTCAAAACGCAGTGCTAGCTTACTAGACCTTGATGCCGAGATTTTGATTTGGATAAAAGGTTCGGCACAGCCTATCCAAAGAGAGTTTAGAAAAGGTGAAAACATTAACGATGTTTATAAGGCACTTAGCACTTATGTGTTAAAATAAGGTGTATATTTCATGATGATAATCCCGCAAAGTTGTAAAGAACTTTGCGGGATTATTTTTGTAAATTACCATTTACCATCTAAAAGCAATAATTTTGTAAGATTAGCACAAATTTAAACCATACAATGAATCAAACTGAAACTCAATACAGAGAGATTATTGCTATTTGCAAAACATTATTTCAACAAAAAAATAAAGATTATGGTACCTCATGGCGAATTTTAAGATTGCCTAGCTTGACCGACCAGATTTTTATCAAAGCTCAAAGAATCCGCTCAATCCAAGAAAAAGGAACACAAAAAATTGAGGACGGCATCGAGGGCGAGTTTATCGGAATTATAAATTATTGTATCATTGCTTTGATTCAAAAAGAATTGGGTGATTCTACTAAAATGGAGTTTACAGAACAAGAACTTAGCGATTTGTACGATATTCAAGTAGAGAAAACATTGGCTTTACAAAAAGATAAAAACCATGATTATGGCGAGGCTTGGAGAGATATGCGTGTAAGCTCAATGACGGATTTGATATTGATGAAAATCTTTAGGACAAAACAAATAGAAGATAATCAAGGCGTTACATTGGTATCAGAAGGCGTTGAAGCCAATTATCAAGACATGATGAACTATGCTATTTTTTGTATGATACATCTAAAGTTTGAAGTGTAATAAGAGCAGCTTTGGGTTAATTTAGTTTATCAATCACTAATTCACCATTCACTCAATCACAACTATATTCATGAAGTTAATTGCACATTTCTCTAGACTTTTTGTCGGAATAATATTTATTTTTTCTGGTCTGATTAAACTCAATGACCCTGTTGGTACCGAGATTAAATTAGAAGAATATTTTGATGTATTCGCCACAGACTTTCCTTTCATGGCAGGCTTTTGGGAGTTCTGGATTCCTTATGCCTTATATATTTCCGTTTTTTTATGTGCATTAGAATTAGTACTAGGCGTATGCCTATTAGTACAGTATAAACTCAAAACAGCTTCTTGGATATTATTAGCTACGGTTATTTTCTTTGGCTTCCTTACTTTTTATTCTGCCTATTTTAATAAGGTAACAGATTGTGGCTGTTTTGGTGAAACTATCAAGTTGAAACCGTGGACTTCTTTTATCAAAGACATGATTTTGCTGTTTTTTATCTTGATAATCCTGTGGCAACGCAAAATATTTGCTGATAAGAAAACAGGGATTATTGTGGGTATTTCGGTAGTATTTTCATTATTCCTAGGGATTTATGCTGTTAAATTTTTACCTCCTTATGATGGACTTCCTTATGCTGTTGGGCAAGATATTCCTAAAAACATGAAGCCTTCGGCTCCTTTACAGTTCAAATATATTTATGAAAAAGGCGGAGAAAGCTTGGAACTAGACCAAATGCCAACCGATACTACATATCATTTTAAGGAAATGATTACGCTGAATCAAGACGAGGCAAAAGCTAAAATAACTGACTATAATATTTGGAAAGATGGCGATTCTACTGATTATAAAGCTGAAAGTTTTGTCGGTAAAAAATTGATGGTGGTGATTCCTGTTATTAAAAAAGCAAATACTAATCACGTTAACGAAATTCGTGAATTAGCTAAAAGCTTGGAGGGGTCTGGCATACAAGTTTGGTTAATCAGTGCTTCTAGTGAAGAAGAAGTAAATAATTTCAGACATGAATTTCAGTTAGCCATTCCAAACTATAGTGCTGATACTAAGGTTCTAAAAACCATTGCAAGGGCTAATCCTACACTTTGGTTGTTGAAAGATGGTATCGTTAAAGGGAAGTGGTCGCATAATGCACTGCCCGATAAAAATGAAGTCATAAAATCTTTACAGTAAAATTTGCAAGCACCTTCAGGGAAGGATTTTAAGCATGAAAAATATTTTTTTAATAGGAATGCCCTCTTCAGGAAAGAGTACTCTAGGAAGACATCTTGCTAAAAGACTCGATTTTCAGTTCGTAGATATGGATGAATTAATCGAAAAACAAGAATTAATGACTATTCCAGAAATATTCAAATACAAAGGAGAAGATTATTTCAGACAGGTTGAAAGCAAAGTATTAAAAGCCATTCAAGCGGAACAAAAACTAGTCATTGCTACGGGTGGAGGAGTTCCGTGCTTTTTTGATAATATGGATTTTATCAAAGCCAACGGTACCAGTATTTTCTTGAATGTTCAGCCAGAAGACTTATTGAAGAGAATCCAGAAGTCGGATGTTAATCATCGCCCATTAATTAATAGAAATACTACAGAGGATACCCTCTTAAAAAGCCTTCAAGAACGCTGTGCTGCGCGTTTACCCTATTATCAACGTGCAGATATACAAATAGATGGGAACATCGATGTAGACCAGCTTCTATGGATTTTGGACGAAATGACACAAAAATAATTTTAGCTACAAAATAAAAGCGATTGAAGGATAACTATCCTCAATCGCTTTTTATTTAAACACTATCCCAATTTATATTAATACTCTTTTAATATGTAAAAGACGAAGGCAAGGACGGATGAATTACATCATAGTCTTGGTCAGGTCTTGGTTTTTTAAACAAAGCTCTGAAAGTGTTAGCCATATAAAAAATATCTTCTACTTTACTTTTAGCTATTCTCATCATGTATTGGTTTACACCATTACTAATAATGCTATTAAATACATTACGTAATAATACCAATTCCTCTTCGTGCTCACAGAAGTTTTTAACTACATACATTGTAAAGCCACGATCACGTTCGCTAGAGTTGTAGAGTATCAAATTAAAGTCCATTTCTTTGATAAATGAAACTACCTTATTCTTAGAAAAATCATAAAACATATTTTTTGAATCGACTAAAGAATCTAGGATTTCTACTTCATTATTTGTAATATATAGGTTTTCAGTAACCTGCTGAGTTTGCTCTTCTAATATCATGTTTTTAAGTATTTACGCTGTTTATTTATATACTTATTCTTAATTAATAGTTGAATTTTACTATTTCGTACAACATTTACAAGTATTTCTACTTATTTTTTTTCAAAGACTAGCACCCTCCTAAAAATCATAAAATTGACATTTCAGCAAAAAAGATGATTCCAACGAAATGAGGTTTAAAACAAAAATCAATCAAAAAAGTACAATTTTAAAAAAGTGATTATCAGGAATGGTATTTTATAAAAAGGAGGTTCTTTTTTTGAAAAAGATGATGATAGAAATGTATTTTTTGAAAAAAAACACTTTTTATGGTTAAAAACCGTCTTTTTTTAAGCTAAAGAGCTCAGGTTTAATATTTTAAGGTTTTATCAGAAAAAATGTGAGTTTTACAAAAACTAGCTATAAAAATTGACAATTAAGATTTTCGTCTTTTTTTTTTACCCTTTCGTCTCATTATCAAAATTTTGTCGTGAAAGGGACATAATTTTAACCCAGAACAATAGAAATATTATTCCTTGACGATAATAAAAATCATTGTTAAGAATCATTTCAATGATTAAGAGAAAAGGGTTTGTTTTTGATTGTTATTATTAGGCTATTAAAAGTATCAAAACAGACAAAGCCTTTTGATATCTTGAAAATATTCAATTCGACGAGACGCTCAGTACATGAGCATTTTATATATCTTAATTGAGAAGTTTAAAGAGGTTTCATAGCAAAGCCACTCCGATATTCGGGGTGGCTTTCTTTTTGTGGGCATTTATAAGAAGGGAATCTAAACTATCGTCTTATAGAATAACAATATCATCGGCGTTAGCCACTTCAAAATTCTGTGTTTTCAGATTAGCTGTTATTATTTCTGAGGATTCTCTGGCGCGAGCAATAGCAATTACATTTTTCTTTTCGTCTATAATTTCAAATACCTCTCCTTTTTCAAAAACACCTATTACTTTTTTGATTCCAACTGCCAACAGACTTTTCCTATTTTCAAGGGCCAAACTTGCTCCCGAATCTACCTGTACTTTACCTGCAATAAGACTTCCAGAAGCTAGCCATTTCTGACGAGCATTTAAACTTACTTTTTGTGATGCAAAGCTGGTTCCGTTTTTATTGACCAATGCCTTTAAAATTCCATCTTCTGGCTTCATGCCAAAAATGACAACTTTAGTACCCATGCTAGATGCCAAACGAGTATAGGTTAGTTTTGAAATCATACCTCCTAAGCCCAAAGAAGATTTATCATCATTGGCTAAGCCTAAGACTGAAGAATCTACTTTGGCGATGTATGGAATAATATTTTTTTCTGCATCTAGCAATCCTCCTACTGATGTACAAAGCAATAAAGTATCAGCCCCAAAACCCGTAGCGATTAAAGTAGCCAATTCATCATTGTCAGAAAACTTTAATTCTAAATTACTGACAACATCATTTTCATTGGCAATCGGGATTATGCCATTTTTCCAAAGTTCCTGATAGGTCTCTTTTAATTGAAGAAATTGATTCCTATGGGCAAAGTGGTGTCTTTCGCACAAACTTTGTGCTACCGTAATACCATACTTTGAAAAATATTGGGTGTATTTTGCTAACAATAGCGGATTACCGATGGCAGCAGCAGCTTTACGCTCGGCAATGGTTCCTTTATAATTCCCTATAAAACTTTTGCCTGCTCCTACTGCTCCAGAAGAAACCATAACAATCTGATATTCATGATGTAAGATAGAAACTTGGCGAGCTATTTCTTGCAAAATTTCCTCGTTCAATTCTCCAGACTTATGTGTAATTGAAGCCGTTCCGAATTTGATAACAATAATTGGTTTGGACATTTTAAATGTAAGCGGAAATCGCTTATGCTAAATGAGTAATTTATAAACTGAGGTAATACAACCACAAAATTACAACATTCTGAATCTTTAACAATTTAGGTAAGAAATTATAGCCAAAAAATATCTTTACTATTATGACTTGAATAAATGTTTCAAATTTACATTAGCAAAATCGCAATGCTTCTCTAAAGCTTTTTTTAGCGACTTCACATAATCAGCTCTTGAAATTTCAATCGCTCCGAAACGTCTGACATTATCATTGATAAATTGGGTATCCAGCAAAATAAATCCTTGTGTTTTTAGAATTTCAATTAAATAATGAAACGCTATTTTCGAGCCTTCAGGCTCTTTATAAAACATTGATTCTCCAAAGAAAACTCCTCCAATGGAAACGCCATACAACCCTCCTACGACACGGTTATCAATATACGTTTCCACAGAATGTGCCAAACCCATTTTATTTAAATCGCTGTATGCTTCAATAATTTCTTCCGAAATCCACGTCTCATCATCCCCTTTTCTAGGCATAGCACAATTGCGCATTACTCCTTCAAAATCAGCATTGATTCTAATTTCAAAATGTTTTTTATTCAGAATAGGCTTGAGGGATTTTGGTGGTTTATAGGTATCAATAGGAATAATTGCTCGGGGGTCTGGTGAATACCAATATAAAGTACCATCGGTATCTGCCATCGGAAAAATCCCGTTCATATACCCATAAATCAAATCATCGGCAGTTAGTTTACTCGTATTTATTTTGGGAGAAATAGACATTTTCCTTATTCTTTCTCTTTGTTAACGTTTATAGAATTATTTCTATTTAGTAAAAACTTAAACTCAAAAGTTAGTGTTATATTACTATCAAACTAATAACGCAATTTACTATATGATATTTCTTGTTATGTGATATCACTATTGATAATCAATTTTAATTAAATAAACTCAATAATCCAAATATAGATGATTATTTACACTCATGCTGATTCATAAAATAAAAGTAGATATCATCAGTAAAAATGTGAGCATCACCCTTATAAAAAGCACTAAAAAGCGATATTTTGGCTTTTTTCTATTAAGTTTATATAAAATTGAAAAAATATATTGCATCTTAAATTTAGTTTTGGTAAACTTTGCACGATTATTCGTTTTTACTCACTTTCAACTCGGATAACCCATCAACCAAAATGGTTTACGAAGTAAAATTCATATCATATTCGTATTCTCCTATGCCTATTTTTAGGCGTACGTTCTTCCGTAGGGTCTGATCCCTAACGTATTTCTATTTACCCATGTGGTAGAGTTTTTCGACATCCCATTTGTTTTTTTTAATCGATAATTCTTAGGCTTTCATTTCTGAGCCGAGGTTTATTATCACCTTGTTTTTCTAACTAAAAACAATTTCCAAGCTAAGTCTTAAAGTGGAAAAATTATCAGCTTCTGAGGTTTTAACTAACAATTATACTGTTCAGGTTGCTACAACTGAACACTTGCATCTTGCTGAGGCAATTTGCCATGAAATGGAAGAATCTGCAAAAGCTCGTGGTACGGGCATTGCAAAACGTTCTCCAGAATACCTTCGTGACAAAATCAAAGAAGGCAAAGCCATCGTTGCCACCGATTCGGAAGGCGATTTTATTGGTTTTTGTTACGTTGAAACGTGGGAACATGGAAAATTTGTAGCCAATTCTGGATTAATCGTAAAACCAGAATGGAGAAAATACGGCATAGCAAAAGCCGTAAAAGCAAGAGCTTTTGAGCTTTCGAGAACACGTTATCCTGATGCAAAAATCATAGGTATTACTACTTCGTTGGCAGTAATGAAAATAAATTCTGAATTGGGTTACGAACCAACTACTTTCAGTGAATTACCTGTAAACGATGCTTTCTGGAAAGGCTGTCAGTCGTGTGTAAATTACGACGTATTGAGCCGTACTGACCGTAAGCATTGCTTATGTACAGGAATGATTTTCGACCCTGAGTGGGAGCGTAAGAAAGCCTTGAAAGAACAAGAGGAGAATGAGACTGATACCCAAGTGGCAGAAGAGAATGCACATGAAAAATGGAATTTTCTGAAAGACGTAAAAGTATTAGAACGCCTAAAAAACATTAAAGAAAAAATGTTTTTGAAAATGGCTGAGAGAAGAGCATCAAGACAAGTGATGTAGTCAAAATTGTTAATTCGTGATATATATCACAATAAATTATATGTTTTCATAGGCCTAGCCTTTTCCCATTATAAATTTTATAAATTTAACTATTAGCATATCGCCTACAGCGTATTGCTTAGAGCAAAAAATGAGTAAACCAAAAGTAATTCTAGCATTTAGTGGAGGGCTTGATACCTCTTTTTGTGTAAAATATTTAGCAGACGATTGTGGTTATGAAGTACATTCAGCGCTTGTTGATACAGGCGGATTTTCTGCTGACGAGCTAAAAGACATTGAAGCAAAAGCTTATAGTTTGGGCGTAACAAGCCACGTAACATTAGATGTAGTTGAAAAATATTACAATGATTGTATTCGCTATATGGTGTACGGAAACGTATTGAAAAACAATACTTATCCCCTTTCAGTATCGGCAGAAAGAGTATTCCAAGCGACTGCTGTAGCGGAATATGCGAATAAAATCGGTGCAAAAGCGATTGCTCATGGAAGTACTGGTGCAGGCAATGACCAAGTGCGTTTTGATGTGGTTTTTCAAATCATGGTGCCCGACTGTAAAGTAATTACGCCAATCCGTGATATGAAATTATCGCGTGAAGCAGAAATTGATTATTTAAAAGCAAAAGGGGTAGTACGTGACTGGACAAAATCGGCGTATTCTATCAATAAAGGACTTTGGGGAACATCAGTAGGTGGTAAAGAAACGCTTACTTCTTACGGGTATTTACCTGAATCTGCTTGGCCAACACAAGTAACTGCGACGGGTGAAGAAACAGTAAAGTTACATTTCGAAAAAGGACAATTAGTAGGTATTAATGATGAAACATTAACACCTGTTGAGTCTATTCGTAAATTGACAGATATTGCTGCTCCTTATGGCGTAGGTCGTGATATCCACGTGGGTGATACAATTATTGGTATTAAAGGAAGAGTTGGCTTTGAAGCGGCTGCTCCTTTATTAATCATCAAAGCTCACCATTTATTAGAAAAACATACGCTTACTAAGCAACAATTGTACTGGAAACAAACTTTAGGAGAGACTTACGGAACAATGCTTCACGAAGGACAATTCTTAGAGCCCGTAATGCGTAATTTCGAGACTTTCTTAGCTGATACTCAATCTAATGTTTCTGGAACAGTACAGATTCATCTGGCTCCATATCGTTATCAATTATTAGGTATTGAATCTAAGTTCGATTTAATGTCTTCTATTTTCGGTTCGTATGGCGAAATGAACAATACTTGGACAGGTGATGATGTTAGAGGGTTCTCTAAAATTGTTTCTAACCAAACAATGATTCATAGAAAAGTTACAGAGGCGGGATTGTAAGAGTTGCGAGTGATGAGTTATGAGTTTATTAAAATATTGTTGCACAATACTTTTTTACATAAGCTACTTATAAGAGAATCAATTTATTTCGCTTACTTAATGTACTTCGTTTAGTATTTTCATTAAACCTAAATCAAGGAACAATATGCTCACAACCATCAAAGGAACTTATGAAAATGGGCAAATCACTTTAGCTGAAAAGCCCATTTCAAACCAGAAAGTGAACGTAATCGTTACATTTTTGGAGGAGGAGACAAGCACTCCTCCTTTAAATCCAAGAGTCCCTGGAAGTCTTAAAGGTAAAATTCACATCTCCGACGATTTTAACGAGCCATTAGAAGACCTAGAAGATTATATGTAATGGAATATTTAATTGATACACAAATACTTATTTGGTATCTTGAAGATGACAGAAGACTATCTCCCAAGATTCTTGAGATTTTGAGTAAACGAGAAAATATAATTTGGGTTAGTCAGATTTCATTTTTTGAAATCGCTATCAAAAAAACGCTCGGGAAGTTTGAAACATTTACTGTTTCGATTGAATACTTACTAAATCAAGTAAAGATGGATGGTTTTCAGATACTCAATCTTAAGAATACTCATATAACTTCTTACAAAGATATCCCTTTACTTGCTAATCATAAAGACCCTTTTGATAGGCTTCTATTGGCTACATCTTTGAGCGAAAAAATTACTATCATCTCTGCCGATGAAAAATTTAAAAACTACACCTCGATAATTAATCTTATCGAAGCATAGAAAGTAACTAAAATAGTTCTAAAAATAAAATATTACAATGACTAGCCATCTACATAAGCATCTTTTTTTTATTATTTTACTAATTATTACGAAGACTGCTTTCTCTCAAGAGATTAGCCTTGATTCATTAGCGAAGCAACATAAAAAAATTGCTATTTTGCCTGTAAGGGTAATTTACAATTATAAAAAAATGCCTGATGGATTAAGCATGAAAGATATTAGAAATAAAGAATATGAGGATGGTTTTTTACTTCAAAAAAAATTTAATGATTATTTGAGTTTAAAAAGGGAATCTGTTTCAGTTGATATACAATCATTCAATGAAACCAATGGACTTCTTGCTGAAAATGAAATAACGTTACAAGATATAAAAGATTTACCTAGTGATTTTATTTGTGAAGCCTTAAAAGTTGATGGAATAATTGAATATGAAATTAGGCTTAATACTCATTTAACAGATAATGAAAGATATGGTCTTCAAGCAATGGCTATAACAAGTATTATGCTAAACCCTATAAATGCAGTTGGATTATTAAGAGGTGTTAGAAAGCAACGTAACTATACCGACAATAGGGATGATAAAGCTGTATATTCTAAAATAAGGATTTCGGATGGAATTTCTGGAGAAATAATTAAGGAATTTTCACTTGCATTTGAAGTTGGCGTTTTTAATTCTTCAGAAAAAGTAATTGAAAATATGTTGTGGCAGAACTTTAAGAAGAGCCCTTACTATAAAAAATAAACTTAATGAAAGTAGGAATAATAGGTGGTGCAGGATATACAGGAGGAGAATTGTTAAGAATCTTGATTCATCACCCAGCAGTAGAAATCGTTTTTGTTAATTCAAAATCACAAGCAGGTAAGCCTGTTTATAGTACCCATACTGATTTATTAGGAGACACTGATTTACTCTTTTCAGACGACCTTCATACAGATATTGATGTGGCTTTTCTTTGCTCAGGACACGGAGAATCCAAAAAGTTCTTGGAAGCAAACCCTTCTTTTAAAAACATTAACATTGTTGATTTAAGCACAGACTATCGTGACCAGTCTGAAGGCTTTGTATATGGATTAGCGGAGTTACAAAGAGAAAAAATAAAGACGGCTAAACATATCGCCAATCCGGGCTGTTTTGCTACTTCAATCGAGTTGGCTTTGCTACCTTTAGCTGCTGCTGGCATTTTGACGGATGATATTCATATTTCTGCCATAACAGGTTCTACAGGGGCAGGACAAAGTCTTTCTACTACTAGTCATTTTTCTTGGAGAAGCAATAACATTTCTATTTACAAAGCTTTTACCCACCAACATTTACAAGAAATAGGGATGGTAGTAAATACTTTGCAAAATGGCTTTGACCAAAATTTCAACTTTATTCCTTACCGTGGAAACTTTACGCGTGGGATCATGGCGAATGTTTACACAAGCTTTGATGGGACTTTGGAAGATGCTAAGAAACTATACAAGAAATATTACGAAACTCATCCTTTTACACACATTAGTGATAAACCTGTGGATGTAAAACAAGTGGTAAATACGAATAAATGCCTTATTTCTTTGGAAGTGCACAATGGTAATTTATTGATTTCAAGTGTTATCGATAACTTAACAAAAGGAGCTTCTGGGCAAGCCGTTCAAAATATGAATTTGATGTTTGGATTAGATGAAAGAACTGGATTAGGCTTAAAATCTGTTGGGTTTTAATAGTGTAAATAACATATTATCCGCTGATTTACAACCTCCTACATCTTGAACTTAATTAGTATGCTTCTCGTTAATCATGCTAGTTGGTCTTTTTTCTGAAAATTATATTATTGTCCAAGAATCTTTACTTTATTGATAAAATATTTTAAAATGTATAAATTCCTTACTGTTTTTTTAATCACTATACCATTTATATTCACAAGTTCAGCGCAAGACAAAAAACCATATAGCCGTAAAGGTGAGTATTTTTTCTTCTGGGGATATAATCGTTCGGAATATGCTAATTCCGACATACGATTTAAAGGAATTGGCTATGACTTTACGTTGTACAATGCTACAGCTAAAGACTTACCAATTGCATTTAGTCCGGGTGTTTATTTTGATATTACTAAGTTATCAATTCCTCAATATAATATCCGTTATGGTTATTTTTTTAGTGACCACTGGAGTATTTCAATCGGCTCAGACCACATGAAATATGTAATGGATGATAACCAAACCTTGGAAGTATCAGGGCATATTTCAGCACAGGTATCAGACCCTGCCATTGTTGTAAACCCTGAATATGTCGGAGATTTCAATCATACCCCTAAATTGGTTCGACCAGAAGATTTTTTACATTATGAACATACGGATGGCTTTAATTATTTGCATGTAGAACTTGACCGCTACGACCGAATCTGGAAAGCAAAAAATAATATTCAAGGCGTAGATTGGTTAGTGGGCGTTGGTGCAGGAACGCTTATTCCAAGAACAGATTCACATTTGTTTAGTATTGGCCGAAACAACCACTTTAATTTTGCTGGTTATGGTGTTTCATTGAAAACTGGATTACGCTTTGATTTATCACGAAGGTTTTTCCTCCAGACAGACGTCAAAGGAGGCTTCACAAGACTTAATCACGTTCATACCACTGGAAGAGATTCTGATTCAGCCCAACAAAGCATTTGGTTTGGTGAATTTTATGGTGCTTTAGGCTATAAATTTGGTAAGAATAGGGTGAAATAGCTATTGAGATTAACACTAAGTATTGATCTAATATGTTCTTTTTTAGTATTTTTAGTGAATCAAATAAATTTCAAGAAAATGAAAGGAGTAAACTACATAACAAATGACAAAGGAGTGAAAACTGCTGTCATTATTGATATGAAACTTCATAAAAACCGTATTGAAGATTTAATAGATGGCCTCAGTGCTGAGACCAAACGTAATGAGCAAACGATTTCTTTGAGAGAAGCAATTCAACAAAGGCGAAGGAAATAGTTATGTATACTGTTGAAATTTCAAAATCTGCCTTCAAAGCTCTTTCTAAATTACCTAATTCAGTCGCAGAAAAGATAGAAAATGCTCTTTTAACTTTAGAGGAAAACCCAAGACCTCCACAATCAAAAAAGTTAGTGGGTTTTAAAGACCTTTATCGTTTACGAATAGGAAATTATCGAGCCATATATTCAATTAATGAAGAAATCATAACGATAGTTGTCTTAGATATTGGTCACAGAAAAGAAATCTATGATTAATAATTTATAGCAAAATCGACTTAAAAATATAATAATGAACTTATTCAATGTTTATCCACTTTACGACATCACTCCTGTAAAAGCAAAAGGTAGCTACCTTTGGGACAAAAATGGTGTTGAATACCTTGATCTTTACGGAGGACATGCTGTTATTTCTATTGGTCATGCACATCCATATTATGTTGAAAAACTGACTGAACAATTACAAAACATTGGTTTTTATTCAAACTCTGTCAATATTCCTATTCAAAGCGAATTAGCTGAAAAATTAGGTAAGCTTTCGGGTTGCGAAGAATACGATTTATTCCTTTGTAATTCTGGGGCAGAAGCCAACGAAAATGCGTTGAAAGTAGCGTCTTTCTTTAATGGCAGAAAAAAAGTAATTGCTTTTTCAAAGGCTTTTCATGGTAGAACGGCTGGTGCTGTTGCTGTAACAGATAATAAAGCCATTGTAGCCCCTATAAACTATGATGAGCACGTTACTTTCCTACCTTTCAATGATGCGGCAACGCTTACAGCAAACGTAACGGAAGAAACCTGTGCTGTAATTATTGAAGGTATTCAAGGGGTAGGTGGTATCAATGTTGCGTCTGATGAATTTCTAAAAGCTGCTCGTGAAGCTTGTGATAAAACTGGAGCGATTTTAATCTTGGATTCTGTACAATGTGGATACGGCCGTTCGGGTAAATTCTTTTCACATCAGTTCTCAGGCATCAAACCAGACTTAATCACCACTGCTAAAGGTATGGGTAATGGCTTCCCGATTGGTGGTGTATTTATTGCACCCAAATTCAAAGCTAAACATGGTATGTTAGGTACAACTTTCGGTGGAAATCACCTTGCTTGTGCGGCGGCTGTGGCAGTCTTGGATGTGATGAAAGAAGAAGCTTTGATAGAAAATGCTGCTAAAATGGGCGAATATCTATTTGAAAAACTTAGCAAACTGGAAGGTATCAAAGAATTACGTGGTCGTGGATTAATGATTGGTATTGAGTTTGAACAACCTGTTGATAAAATCAGAGATTCATTATTATTTGACCATCATATTTTCTGTGGGTACGCTGGCAAACATACTTTGCGTTTGTTACCAAGCCTAGCTATCACACAAAAAGAATGCGATACGTTTTTACAAGCCCTTGAAGAAGTCATTTCTGTAGCGGCATAAATCTAGGTAACTTAAAAGAGTGATAGAAGAAAGCTTGTAATTTCATTTATTACTCTTTTAATTATAAAGCATTTTATCCTCTTTAGTTTTTTTACACATCCGCAAAATAAATTCTATTCCATCCAACTATGAAATCATTTTTCCGAATTATTATCCTTTGTTTTATACTAAGTTTCTCAAATGGCTTTCAAAATCATTGTTTCTCACAAATAAATATCTTTTTAAGAACTGTAAAAGGGAATATTGACAATGAAGTTTTCCCTACTTATCCCTCTTGGTATATTAACGACCATTTAATTACAACTTTTGTGCCATATGCAAATAGTGCAGTTACTAGGAACGATTTTGCTTTTGGTGTTCAAGTCCCAATTGTAAAGAAATGGAAGCTATCCATACAAGCAGAGATGGAAATGCAAAAGAAAGAGTTTCAAAAACAGGTGGTAACTAGTAATGTTATTAATTTACCTAATGGAGGGGTGGAATATCAAGATGTTTTTGAAGATATTTTCTTTAAAGTAAAATATAGTGCGACCCAGTTTCCAATCTTGCTCAAGAAAGAAATTAAAGTAATTCCAAAACTAAATCTAAGCATTTTAGCAGGAATGTCAATAGGTTATAATATGACAAATATTGATTATATAACATTATATAATCAGGGAAAAGAAACAACTGATTATATTAGAACTACAAATGGTTTTCAAGTGTTGTATTATGAGATGAAAAATGGAATCACAAACGAGTTAGAATATTATGACAATAACTCTTCAAAAAAAACATTTATTGCTGGGCTAGGGGTTTCTTATGAACTATTTAATTTTAAATTAGGTATTGAATACCGATACACAACCCATAATATTCTAGTTGATCATACTCAGCCTTATCATTCAGCTAATTTTATATTAGGCTATAACTTGTTTAATACAAAGAATAAATAAGTTCAATTAAAAGATAGAGGGTCACCAATAAACATAACATTTTCATTAATGAGGTGTGAGGGTATTTCAAAAAAGTTAGCAAGCTCCAAATATTTTAGGGTGTTGTTTAGTTTTGGGATACCCTTATTCACTTACAAGATTCTAGATTTATTATTACCTATATAAAACTTGGCATTTCTAATCTCTCCTGCTCCTTTAAAAGATGCCCGTAGCCCAACAATCATTCCTAAACTTTGTTTAAAATCACCCTCAAAAGCCAACTTTTGGTTAATAAATATCTTAGCTTCACGGTTTTTCACTTCCATCTTAACATGTATCCAATCAGAAAAATCTACTCCAAAGCCAGATAAATCTAAGGTTTTTCCCTCGTATAGCTCATTGCCTAAAACAACATTCAATTCACCAACACATCCTTTGATTGAAAGTGGAATGACATGTGCGCCATTCATACACATTAAAATTATTTTCGTTTTATGACAAATGCCGTCTCCACGATTAAACGTATTTTTAATGTCTGTTTCAAAAACAAAATTATCACTAGGTATCTGTAAATCTTTTTGCACTTTAAAAATACTTACCCAAGGTATATTCTTTTCTAAATCAAATTTTTGCCCTGTCAAATCTTCTTCATCAATCGCTATCACATTTTCTTTGGTAGCTTGCTTTTTAGGTAAAAAAACAGGCATAGATTCTTTATCTATTGTCCTTAGCCAACCATCAGTTTCAATATATAAATCATGTTCTTTAACAATCGAATCATTGAGCACCAGTTTAGCTTTATAATAACCGGGTAAATAATAGGTATTCGCAAACTGATGCTTATTTTTATCGACTTTAACACGAAGCTTATTATCCCAACTTTGTTGTATCAATACACTATCAGCATTAGAATCTTTAGCATCATAATAAAACAATACAGTATTAGGCACGCCTAAAGTCACGGGCATACTACTAAACAATACTTTACCATAAGTAAGAGGCCTAGATTTATGTTGAAATGCCCAAATACCTAGTAATAGTCCCACCATAAAAAAGCCTATGACCCAAAAATATCCTTTTGAAATGCCTCTTCGGGAAGTATTAATAACAGTCTCAATTTTGTGAGGAATATCTTCATTGACATCTATCTTAGGTTGAAAGCCATTTGAAGTAAAAGCTCGCCAATTTTCATAATGAATAAATTGAGCTAAAGCATTCAGTGTCGTCAGATTCGGGGTACTATCATAACGGACTTTGCCCCACAATCTTTTTAAGGTACTATTACTCAGCGAAACTTTAGTCGCTTCAAATATTCTTTCGCTTAATACATCAAAATCTTGATTTTGCCAGTGTTCGCTATCACCCCACTCTAATTGTTTTTCAATTAGCTCTTTACATTTATCAATATAAAATTTTTCGTTAGTCATTACTAATCAGCGTGATACATTTTGAATAAACTTGAACAAGTGATGAACAAGTAGCTTCAAGAAGTTATAGTCAAATTTGATGCGATAAATTTACTTATTCACTCAAAAGTACAAAAAAAATGAAAAAGACTATTTTGTTATTGACCTTACTCTTATTGAGTATCCAATTTTTTGCACAAGATAAAGCTACACGCCCTAGCCCTCCTGCACAATTAACCACAAGCATCAACGGGAAGTCCATCGTTATTGATTATAGTCAACCTGCTGTAAATGGACGAGAAATATGGGGAAAACTAGTTCCGTATGGACAAGTATGGCGTGCGGGTGCTAACGAGACAACGGCTTTTACTACTTCAAAGGACATAGCAGTAGAAGGCAAAGCATTATCGGCTGGAAAATATGCCTTCTTTGTTATTCCAAATGAAAAAGAATGGATTATCATTTTTAACAAAACGATAAAGTGGGGTGCATTCAGTTACAAACAAGATGAGGATGTTTTACGCGTTACTGTACCCGTGAAGAAGGCTAAAAAGTTTTATGAAAGACTCACTTATGAAGTTTCCTCAAAAAAAGAAATATCATTACTTTGGGAAAATGTTAAAGTAAGCTTTAAAATAAAATAAATTATAGTTTCACACAGTAAGACGACATCAATATTTCAAGTCGTCTTAGAAGCTGTTTAAACTTTCCCTTTCGGATTAAACTAAGTCTTTTAGAATAGCTTGTTCCAAAATTTACTCAACGTAGCGATGCTATGCTTCGCAAATTTTGAAAAAATCAATTCAAAAATACAATACTTTCACCTAAGAAACGGAAAGTTTAAACAGCTTCTTACTATGTAAACAAAAAATCTTTATTCTGATAATACTTTTCCAATAATCTTACGCCAGACAAACACTTCGTATTGAGAATCGATATTGTTTGATGATTTCTTGTTAATATCATAAAGAGCCAATAGTCGCTCATAGGCTCTTTTATTAGTATTCGAACTATCTTTCCATCTAAAAACCTCACAATTTTCAGCATCAGTTGCTTCACCACTGAAATGCCTTGATAATGATATGTAATCAATCTTTTTCATAAAATGGATGAAAACGAAAAATAACAAACTGTTATAAACTATTGTAAGTTAATTAGATGCTATCTATATGAATAGACTTAGTATTAACTAATAAGTAACAAAATTTGAACAAAAATTATTAAAAGTATTATAAATACAATAAGTAAAAAAAAACAATGCCACTGTACAAAACCCTTTAGTATAACAGCAACAAACAAGATGATTATCAAACACTTACACCAATAACAATCAAATTACCTTTCCTAAACTCACCCCTTATTTAAGGACATATTAAGGCACAATACTAACATTTATGAATTGATAGAGCTTATCCAAAATAATTCAGATTTTGATATTAGCCAATAAAGTAATTATTTTGCGTTTCTTTTGGGTTCTATAGAGTCTATCAGAAGATTAGTATCACATTATAATTTCATTATCAAAAACCTTGTCTTTGATGCTTTGGAGCTGATAGATAGCGAAAATCAATAACTTAATATTTAAAAATGGCATTAATTACCAAAATCAGAGAAAAGTCGGGGATTGCGGCGGCGGCAATCGCCATCAGTTTAATTCTCTTCCTTGTCGGTGGAGACATTTTTCAAGGTCGTTCGAGTTTTTTCGGCTCTCCCAAAGATGTAGTTGGTGAAATCGGAGGAGAAAAAATCAAAAATCAAGATTTTCAAAAGAAAGTTGACGAAATTACGCAACAATACACACAGCAATCTGGTCGTGGTCCTGGAGAACAGGAATTAGCGATGATTCGTGACCAAGTTTGGAATCAGTACATCATGGATTTGGCCTATGGCAAAGAATATGAAGCATTAGGCTTAGCGGTTTCTCCTGCTGAATTGGTTGACATGGTACAAGGAACAAACATTCACCCATCTGTTCGTCAGCAATTCACTAATCCACAGACTGGTCAGTTCGATAAGGGTTACGTTATTCAATTCTTGAAAAATTTCAAATCTTTGCCTCCTGCTCAACAACAAGCTTGGGTAAATTTTGAGAAATCATTGAGCCAAGATCGTTTAAGAACGAAGTATGAAAACCTTTTAAGAATGTCAACATATACTACCAATGTTGAAGCTCAAAAAGACTATACTGCTCAAACTTCAAAAGTGGATGCGCGTTATTTATATGTACCTTTTTATTCAGTAGCGGACTCTACGATTAAAGTAACAGACTCTCAGTTAGAAGACTATTTGTCGTCTCACAAAGAATTGTTTAAAGGACAAACTACTCGTTCTATTGAATATGTTACTTTCCCAATTATTCCTTCAAAATTAGACACTGCTTCTTTCTACAACGATATCAAACGTTTGGCGAAAGAATTAGCGATTGCTAAAAACGATTCAGCTTTTGCAATGATGAATTCGGACATAAAAACTCCTTATTATTCTACTTTAGCTGAAATTCCAGAAGCAGTAAAAGGACAATTAGCTAACATGACCCCAGGAGGTATTTATGGTCCATTCAAAAATGGCTTAACATACTCTATTTACAAATACGGTGGTATTCAAAAAGATTCATTATTCACAGTTCGTGCTAGCCATATCTTAATCAATGCACCAAAAGATGCTTCTGATTCTGTAAAAGCGGCTGCTCGTAAACGTGCGGAAGGTATCTTAGCTCAAATTAAAGGTGGTGCAAGCTTTGAAGCAATGGCACAACAGTTTGGTACTGATGGAACTGCTCAACAAGGTGGAGATTTAGGTTACTTCAAAAACAATGGTGGAATGGTAAAACCTTTCGAGAACGCAGTTTTTGGTTTCTCTGGAACAGGTTTATTACCAAACATTGTTGAAACTGATTTCGGTTACCATATCGTAAAAGTAACAGAAGCTAAAACGAACACTCGTTATAAATTAGCGGCAATCAATCGTACGATTTCTCCAAGTCAATCTACTATGGACGAAGTTTTGCGTAAAGCTGATGCTTTTGCTGTAGCTAACACGACAAAAGCAGCATTTGAGGCAAGCTTGAAAAAAGACAAATCTTTATTGATGCTTCGTGGAGACAGAATTCCTGAAGGAGCTAGTAGTTTCAACAACTTACAGAATGCACGTGACATTGTTCGTTGGGCATTTAACGACGATACTAAAGTAGGTGATGTTTCAGAGGTATTCCAAAATGATAATCAATATATCGTTGCTTTAGTAACAGGAAGCACTGATAAGGATGAAGTAAAAGTTGATGATTTCAGAGAGGAATTAACTGCAAGAGTAAAAAGCGAATTGAAAGCAGAACAAATTGAGAAAAAGTTAGCTGGTATTTCAGGTACGTTAGAACAAATTGCTCAGAAATACGGTGCAGGTGCTTTAGTTGAAACAGCTACAGACATTACGTTAGCGCAAGGTGTATTAAGTAGTGCAGGTGCTGACCCTACTGCGATTGGTAAAGCATTTGGTTTGAAAGTTGGAAAAAGATCTAAGCCTTTCAAAGGTGAAGGTGGTGTTTTCATAATGGAAACTACCAAGTCTACTCCAGCACCAGCTATTGCAGACTTAACACTTTATAAGAATTCAGCAAAAATGATGGCTGCTCAAAGAACATCATTCTATATCAACGAAGCAATCAAAGAAAATGCTAAAGTTGTTGATAACAGAGCTAAATTCTTCTAGTAGTTATTAAAATATTCTTTAAAAAAAGCACTTCTTCGGAAGTGCTTTTTTTGTATCTAAACCTCAAAGAAAAATATCATCAAGCCTCTATAAAAGATACCCTATAGCACCTTATTAAATTCAAGTATTTCAAGATTATATTTACTTATACTTTTAAAAAAGAAAGTAAAGTTATGGTAATCACAACATTTAAAAATTCAGCAATATTTTTATCCTGCATGTTCCTACTGGCATGTGGTAGCACAGAAACACCTACTGAGCTAGCAGCTTTTGAAAGTAAACTTCCTGATAAAATTGATTATAATATTCATATCAAACCTATTCTATCAGATAGGTGCTTTAAATGTCATGGACCTGATAAAAACAAAGTAGAGGCAGGTTTGCAATTAACAAATTTTGAAGGGGCTACTGAAAAGCTAAAAAGTGGAAACAGGGCCGTTGTAGAAGGCAATATTGATAAAAGCGAGTTAATTAAAAGAATCCTTTCGCATGACCCTGATATGGTGATGCCTACTCCAAAATCTAATTTAACACTAACAGATGAAGAGAAAGCCCTATTGATAAAATGGGTAAAACAAGGGGCTGAATACAAAGAACACTGGGCTTTTACGGAAATTGAAAAACCTGAAGTTCCCACTGTAAAAGAGAATAAATGGGTTAAAAATCCTATCGATAATTTTATCCTACAAAAACTAGAAGAACAACACATCAAACCCTCTGAACAAGCTGAAAAAGCTACTTTGCTTCGTAGGGTATCTATGGATATTACGGGGCTACCTCCCACTGTTAAAGAATTAGATGCCTTTTTAAAAGATACTTCTCCGAATGCTTATGAAAAAGTAGTAGATAGGTTATTAAAGTCGCCACATTATGGCGAAAAAATGGGTGTTGAATGGCTAGATATTGCCCGCTATGCCGACTCGCACGGTTATCAAGACGATGGCATGAGAAATGCATTCCCTTGGCGTGACTGGGTAATTAATTCATTTAATAAAAACCTGTCTTATGACAAATTTGTCACTTGGCAATTAGCAGGTGATTTATTACCAAACCCTACACAAGAACAATTGATGGCTACGTGCTTCCTGAGGAATCACCCACAGACACAGGAAGGCGGTGTAGTTGATGAAGAATATCGAACAGAATATGTGATTGACAGAGTAAGTACTTTTGGTAAAGCATTTTTAGGCTTAACTGTTGAATGTGCCAGATGCCATGACCATAAATATGACCCAATAGCCCAAAAAGAATTTTATCAGTTATCTGCATTTTTTAATAACAACAACGAATCAGGCATTATTCCTTACAATGGTGAAGCTTCACCGACTGTAATGATTCCTACTGCTGATATTCAGGCTAAAATTGATTTTATTAAGAAGAAAATAGCTCCTTTTGAGGAGGCTATTAAACCTACCTATCCAATCTATCGTAAGAATTTTGACCAATGGGTTTTAGCTGCCCAAAAACAACCTTCAAAGTTTGCCACAAGCAATAAAGACCTTGTTGCTAATTTCTCTTTTGAACGTATCATTCCTAAAACCAATAAACGCTTTGATAACGCCCTTCAAAAGGAAGTAATAGAAGTAAACAATATTGCTTATCAAAATACGGCGGTAGATTCTATCGGTGGATGGATTGCTGGTGATATGGATAGAAGACCCAAGTTTATCAAAGGGAAAGTGGGAAATGGCATTTTATTTAGGGGTGATTGTGGCATTGATTTCCACAGGGCTTTGGATTTTGAAAGAGTACAGCCATTTTCTATAAGTCTCTGGATAAATCCTCTGAAAAAAGGTGAGCATGGGCCTATTTATAATTCTTCTAATGGCGAGTTTGAAGGACAAAGAGGATACAAGTGTTGGCTATTGTCAGATGGTTCTTTGCAAATAAGCTTTAGCTATGTTTGGCCAGCCAATTGTATCGACATCATTACGACTGATAAAGTGCTTTATAAACAATGGCAAAATATTACGCTTACGTATGACGGAAGCAGTAAAGCATCAGGGGTGAAAATTTATCAAAATGGTCAAGAAATGAAGACGACTGTATTGGTCGATAATTTAAAAAAGTCAATGAAATTTGGCGAACATCATACCAATTGGTCGAGTTTACCTTTTATGATGGGGAAAGAATTTCATGAAACAATGCAAAATTTTGCGGTAGATGAATTAAAAATTTATACGCGTCAATTATCTCCTATAGAAGTACTAGGTCTTGCCAAAAACAAAGAACAGGTTTCTGACATTTTGAAAACGCCTCGTAATGAATGGACGACGACACAAGAGCAACAGCTCTTTGATTATTACAGACTGAATTTTGACCCTTATTTCTCTGCCTATTCCAGAAACCTCCTCCAACTGAGAGAAAAAGAAAATATTTTGGCTACCGACATCAAGGAAGTAATGATAATGAGCGAACGAAAGATTCCTCGGAAAACCTTTATACTCAACCGAGGCTCTTACGATGCCCCTTCTACAGAAGTAACTCATGGCGTTATTAATAAATTGCTACCTTTTGACGATGATTTGCCCAAAAATAGATTAGGGTTAGCCCAATGGCTTTTAGATGAACGCCATCCGCTTTTTGCTAGGGTTGCGGTGAATCGTTTTTGGCAAAACTACTTTGGCTTTGGTCTTTGCAAAACTTCTGATGATTTTGGAAACCAAGGCGAAATGCCATCACACCCTGCTTTGTTAGATTGGCTGGCTACTACTTTCCGAGAGTCGGGCTGGAATATCAAAGCCATGCAAAAATTGATTGTAATGTCTGCTACTTATCAACAGTCTTCAAAAAAGCGTAAAGATTTAATGGAAATAGATTCCGAAAATCGGTTGCTCGCCAGAGGACCAAGTTATCGTTATGCACATGAGCAAATCAGAGATGCCGTTTTAGAAGGCAGTGGTTTGTTGGTGCATAAAATTGGTGGTCCAAGCGTATATCCTTATCAACCGAGTGGCATCTGGGAAGCATTGGCTACTAGAAATGCTACTTCATATCGTCAGCAACATGGAGATTCATTATATCGCAGGGGATTATATACTATTTGGAAACGCTCCTCTCCTCCTCCATCTTCTATTACATTTGATGCTCCAGAAAGATATTTTTGTGTGGTAAAACGACAAAAAACTTCAACGCCTTTGCAATCGCTAATAATGATGAATGACCCGCAATATAATGAAGCGGCTAGAAAATTAGCAGAAAGAATGATGCGTGAAGGTGGGCAAAGCCCAGAAACTAGAATTACGTTCGCGTATAAAGCCATGATTTCGAGGTATCCTCGTCCTACAGAGATAAATGTTTTAAAGGCACTCTATCAAGAAGAATTGGCTGATTTGAATAAAAAACCTGCCAGAATAAAGGAGCTTTTAAGCGTTGGTGAATCACCCATTGACCAAACCCTTAATCAAAAAGAATTAGCGGCTAATACTGTATTAGCCATGACGCTCATCAATTTTGATGGTACGCTCATTAAACGATAATTCACAAGAACGTACCCAATTGCCATTGGTTAGAATGGATAACCAATGGCAATATTTAATACTAAATTCTCTTTTCTCCAATCAGAGCTACCTAAATTAAAATCTTTCAAGACCCAACGCTCATTTTCTGGCAAATATGGTTTACGTACTGGTGTTGCTAAATCGAAACGAAGTACTAAATAGTTAAAGTCTAATCGTAAACCTATCCCCGTACCTATCGCTACTTGTTTATAAAAATCTTTACCAAATACGGCATCAGCGCCATAAATATCCGCATCATTCTGCATCCAGACATTTCCTGCATCAATAAAAATAGCTCCGTGGATGTATTGGTTAAATTTTGCTCTAAGCTCTGTGTTAAATTCTAATTTTATATCACCAGACTGCCCACCAATAGTTTGTTCTAATAGCGACCCTGTTCTTAAATAACTCCCTGGCCCGATAGTTCTTGCTGGAAAAGCACGAATACTGTTATTCCCACCTGCTACATATTGTTTTACAGTTGGTAAAAAGTATGAATTGCCGTAAGGTAAACCATAGCCTACTAAGAAACGATTGGCTATACGAAGTGACTGGTTGATACGATAACTATATCTAAAATCAGCATCAAATTTTGCATATTGTGGATAGGTTACTCCAAACAGCGTTGTTGATGAACCGTCTCCTGATGTTAGTTTAGATAATAAACTTGCTAAATTACCTGCCACTTCTACGCCCCCTGTAAATGAAAAGTTGTGGGTACTATTAGCTTTATTTTGAGGCATATACGAAAACGTATAAGCAGTACTTATAATGATTTTATTATCAAGAATCTCTTCGTACAAAATTGGATTTCTAAAATACTCCAAAGCAAAGTCTTCACTGAAATTAAAAGCTTTTACTAAATTGACCAAAATAGGGGTAAAAGCATGTTCTATCGCTGTACTTTGTTTCCATGCATAAGTAAGCGATGTTCTGAGCGACGTAAGGTCATACAATCCTCCTCTTTTTAGTTGTTCATAACCGACATTAATACTTGTTTTGGGTAAAGACTGATTTTTAGTTGGGTTGATAGTAACGAAGGGAATTGTAAACCTTGGTAAGGTCAAATTACTTTCTATCGAAAATCTAGTAGTATTCAACGCACCAAGTGTACTACTTGCTCCTCCTACTTGAAATTCAATCCCTGCATTGGCAGTAACTTTCAATAATTCCGCCCCTTTAAACGCATTTTTATTCACCCAAGATATACTTATATTAGAACCCGTATAGTTGTTGGATTTAGTAGTTCCATTCAAATCAACCACTACAGATTTTGCCTTTATAGGCGTTAAGTAATAAAACACGTCTAAAAGTGCTGAGTCAGACCGGGGGACTAATTCAAATGTGTTTTTTACAAATTTAAAGTTTCCATTCAAGTTAATTAATCTCGATAATGATACGTCTTGAACATTACTACTATATTTTACTCCACGACGAAAACCAATCGCATCAGCAAATATTTTTGGTTTGAATGATGCTGTTCTATCAAATACTTTTATACCATCAAAGTTTGTTTCTTGGTTTTTTAAGGTATCAGCTGTCGTAGATTCACCATAATCTGATAATACGTGTACTTCTCTAATCGAATAAAGTTTTCTGGCTACTTGTGAGGTAGAAGGCTTTATCTCAAAAGTTAGATTTACTTTATGAGTGGCAAACGAAGAGTCTGCTTTGATAATGATAAAGTCTGGTCTGAAATAATAAAATCCTCGTCTTTTCAATACTCTATCAATGCGTTCGCGTTCAGCCGTTATCACATCAAACTGGTAAGGCATTCCTGTTTTAATCATTGATCTTGCTTTGGTAGCGACAAAAGCCTTGCTGAAAACACTGCTATCTTTTACTGAAAAAACAACAGTATCAACGATGTATCTTTCATGTAAACTAACAGTATATTCGGCTGTAGCTTTTCTGTCTTTTTCAGTTAATGCCCCAAATGCTGACGACCTAAAGTACCCTTGATTATTTAATAATAATCCTATTTGTTTAGCATTAGCCCCTATTACACTTTTGCTTGCCAACACTGGAGGTTCGCCAAATTTTTTCCTAAAGAAACTCTTAAATCCTTTTTCACTTTTGGGTTCACCAAATAAATAGTAAAGCCAAACCTTGTATGGGAAACCCAAAATTGTGGCATTTGGCTTAGGCTTAACAAATGCTTCAAGCTGTGTTTGAACCGTTTTAGCTTCTTTCTTATTAATAACAGAATCCTTCTGAATCTTAATTTTTGCTCCCACATACAGGCTTTCGCCAGCAGGTATTTTTCTAGTAACCGAACAGCTTGAAAGGAATAATATTAAGCATATAATTGTGAAAAACAACATCCCTGTAAAGGATGATATTTTCCAAGGCTTTGAGGAATATATAAATGTTTTGTTGTTCATGTTGATTTCCTTATAGAGATAAGCTATTTACTTTTGGACTTATTAAAAATTTCATTAAAAGTGCCATATTCTATCGTTATTGTAAAACCAATACCTGTTTCAACTACAAAGCCATCTAAAACAGACTGAAATTGATTTTTACGAAAAGCCTTAAAGAGGTAACGTCCATCGTTTGTCAATTTATAGTTGACTAGAAGGTTATCAAATACTTCCGAAGACCCCCTACTGATATTAGTTTGATTTTCTAATTCAAAATTTCGCCCAACTTTAATCTGAATCTTATCGTTGAAAAATGCTTTAGAAAGTCCAAGACTTAAATCTGTTCTAGCACTTGACTTTCCGCCATAAAAATCTTGGGTTGACGATAAATTTACGTCTAAATCAACCCCTTTGATAAGGTCAGAAGCTAGCTGATCTAGTTGGTCTGACAGTAGCTTACTTACACTTTGGCGTGCTAAAGCTTCTGTACCACTACCACCACCACTACTTGAGAAAAAGTCGGATGATTTTTCAGAGAAAAATCTATTCAGAATCAATAAAGCAAATACTTGCTTGTTTACTTCATTGGCATCCAATTTATTCAAGCGAGCTTGAATATCGCTGATAACAGTAGAACTCACTAATTTCTGTGTTTCAGAAGGACGAATCTTGAAAGTAATATCAGGCTTCGTCAAACGTCCAGCCATCGTTAGTAATACATCAAATTGAACTTTTTGTCTGAAACGGGCAACATCTTCAGTCTCATTCGACATCAAGTCGAGCGGTGCTGTTTCAGTGGTATATATCGCAGTAATGTTTACATCCGCATTCATAGGGTCGCCAGACCAAATAATGCTACTACCTTTTTGGATGGTAAACTGACGTTTAAGTACCTCGAATGTCAACCCATAGCTTCCCTCAGTAAGGTCGTAAGAACCTAAAATAAAGGGTTGTCCATCTGGCCCTATACCAACATTCAACCGTGCATTACCTTTAACTTTTAAATTATCTCCATTCAGCTCATCTACTACAATCGTGAATTCAGATTTATCATCGGCTTCTATATTGAGTGACATCTCAGAGAAAAAATCATTTACTACTGACAATTGTGCAGTATCTTCTTTAGCGAGTGCTTCGTTATTATGGTCTACAAAAATAACCACACCTTCGCTTTCACTTTGCTCATCTAAACTGGTTGGTACTATCACAGAAATATTACTTTTTTCTCTGACTTTAATATCTCCTTCAATTTTAGCTGCCGACGAGATTCCTTGTATTGCCAAATGGGCATCTACAAAGCCTGTTCCATAGAAAAAGTCATTATCTTTTCTATTAGAGTTTAATACCATAAAGTTTTTGGTATCAACCGTCAAATCGTATTTTACATTAGGAATATCCGCTAACGATACTGTACCATCAATTTTCAAAGGCTGATTCAAGGTATCGCTCATCGTAAACTGCTTAAGGCGAATAGTAGTCCCTTCAAAAAATAATTGCTGTTTATCTACCAAAAACCTACTGCCAAGTTGCGAAACATTAAAACCGACATTATTAAAGCCTAAGTCACCTACTATCTGTGGATTAGTCGTCGAGCCTTTTATCGTAGCTTGCCCTTGCAACCATCCCTTTGCTTGTTTTAACTGACCAAAACTAAAGGCCTGTACTGTTTCAGCACCTAGCTTTCTGATTTCTAACCTCAAATCAAAAGGATTTTCATTGTTGAGGAAGTAATTTCCTGTTATTTGTAAGTCGTTATTGGCATTAACTAAGGTAGCTTTTGCCGTTATTTTTTCAGCCGTTTCATTGAATACATTGATGTCTAAATTACCGATAGAAGTCTTCTGGAAAAAGAAATCCGTCACTTTTACATCACCCGTAAATGATGGAGAAACCATATAATTGCTCAAGAGGATTTTTCCATCAATTTTCCCACTTGCCATAGTAGAATCGGGTACAAAAAGTGTGACAAAATTCTCAATCCTAAAGTTTTCAGCCGTCACATTGATTGGTCCATTCGGTTCGCTAGTGGTACTAGTCACTAGTAAGCGTTGTTTCTCTTGTTCTATTTGAAAATTATTAATCAATAATCCCGCTTTGCCATACTGTATAAAACCAGTAGAATCAACAGCCCAATCTTTGTAATTTAATTTTAAACCACCTTTTACTAAGCGAATTTTGTATTGATTATCGGCATTTTGAACCAATCCAGCCACTTCATTTCTATTCTGGTCGATAGAATCTTTGAAAATAGCTTTAAACGTTGCTGTATTGTTAGCGACAGTTCCATTCAAAAAAGTTTTTCTGAGCCTAAAAGCACTCATTTCTACCCCAGATAATCCAGCTTGATAGGTCAACGTTTGTACGTTAGCATATACGTTTGCTCTAAAATTTGACACTTTAATGGTATCATATTCCAGATTAGGTGAAACTAAGCTTATCTTCATTACCGTATCAGCCTTGTTATTAAGCATTGCCGATAAGCGAACAGTATCTAGTCTAGTCAAACCAGGTACAAATGCCTTGAAAAGAGGATGTTTTACCACTTTTGCCTCAATAGATACGTTATAAGGCTCAGTAATAGGCTTATAAGCAATATCAGGAATCGTGAAATAGCGATTGATATTCGTAAGGAAAATATCAGATAACTGTAAATAATTGAAATCTCCTTTTACGGTAGCCTTTAAAAAAGGTGCTTGAATATCAAATCTTTTTCCTGTTGGGGTATTCTGGGCGGTTAGAATCGTATTTTCTATTTTGATTGGCTTACCATCTTGGAAAAGCGTCGCTTCATTAATTGTAATTTTTCCACTTGGATTATTCGGGTCAGTCGATGGCATATCAACATCTATATTCCCATGAATACCGATATTATCAGCATAAAAACCAAGCGGTTTTAAGTTCAATTCTGAAATCGCTATGTTTCCTTGAATACCCGGAAATTCTTTCGATAAATCAACCTTTGAATCTATTCTTAGCGTAATATTTGGGTCTGTTATGTGGGCTTTTAACTGAGCAATTTGCTGTGCGATAGTACTCTCGAAAACTAAGTTTTTATAATTATATCCTTTTATTTCAGCCTCTTGAATACTACCTTCAATAGCCGTATTCATTGTTTTTAGGTCTAACCCCCTGCCTTTTACTTTCGCATTCAACGTTAGTTTACCTACGTTTTCTGTTTGTTTGATAAACTTACCTACTTCAAAAGCAGTCAAGCTCATCGTACCTTCGTATTGCTGATTTTTATCGGCTGTAATATTAACTAATTTACCATTAAAGGCAGCCGCTCCCATATCTGTTATTACTTTGGCATTAATTGCCAGATTCTGGATTTTGCCATTAATAGTCCCTATCAAATTTACCTTATTAGGCAATTCAATGCTATTAGGAATGGTATTAGCAGGTGCTAATTTTAGTATATCACTCTTAGTAAGCGAAACCTCTTTGATATTTAATTTTAAAGCAACTTTGTTTACATCTGGTAAACCAGTGATAGTTCCCTGCACGTTGGCTCTGCCCTGACCAAAGCCTGTCAATGAAAACTTACTAATGTTTAAATTATTGACATATCCTGTAGCCAATCCATCCACTTTCACTAAAGCTTTTTCATTACCTTTAAAAGGAGGCATTTTGGCAAATTCAGGCATTAATAATAGAATATCTTGAAAAGCAACTTGGCTATTTTTAAGGCTCAATTTAATTTTTGAAGCCCCTATATTTTTACTTAGCTGGTCAAAAGAAGCATAACTCAGCGATAGCTCGTCTCTGATAATGGTATTAGGCGTTTTGATATAGAGTTTTTTCAAAAATGCCTGACGATTAGTATAAGCAAAATCTGTCTGGAATCGTTGGAGTTCAAAGCCAGATTTTTCTTTGAATGAACTTGAATATAACCACCCAGAAATATTATCAGGTGAGAAATAGAAACGCTCTGCGTTCATTTTCAAGTTATTGATTTTTAAATTATTGGGGTCAAGTCCTTTCTTTAAAGCTACTTGATTTTGGTCTTGATATTCAATATTATTGTTATCGAAGATAATTTTATCTACCAATACTTTCCAATTACTAGGTGCTGTAGAGTCAGCCTTTACAGGAGTTTTGGCTTTTTTAGCTTTTTTCAGGAAACTCACTTTAGCATCTGTATTATATAGATTTACAGATTTTAAATGAACTTGCTCGCCTGCTAAATATACTTTATCCCCCTTCACATTCAAGGCACCCAATTTTACAGTATTGACTAAGCCTGCACTTTCTTCAACGATATTCCATTGAAAGTTTCTGGCATCAAATTCCCCAAAAGCTAAATCGAGGGTATCAGAAGCTGAAGTCGGTTCTGGTGGTGACTTTTTAGGTAAAGCCTGATATAATCGTAGCGATAAGTTTCCACCATTTAAGGCTAATTTATCTAAATGATATTGAGAATTAGTAGGATTTATGTCTTTGAAGGATGTCTCAACATTATCTAATCTAACCTTAGCATCTACTCCTGTAACATCATCCAAATAGGATACTCTTACTTTATTCAGCAAAATATTGGTTAAGTAATAATCGAAAGGGGTACTTTTAGTGGCTGTAGTATCTACAGTAACACTATTGTCTGTGCTTGCAAATGCTTTTAAAATATAGTTGAAATTGAAGGCTGTATCAGGAAGGGTACGTTTTATGTTGATGTTAATATTTTCTAATTCAAGTTTATTAATACTTACTTTATTGCTTAATAAGGCAAGCATATCAATATCTACATGTATTTTATTGCCATAAATTAAAGTATCATTTTTATCATCAGGCAGGTAAACTCCCTCAAGGGCAATCCAGTCGGGAAGACTGTAGCTAATTCTTTTGATAGTAAATGGTTTTTTGAGTTTTTTTTGTAGGTAATAAACTACTTTTTCAGTTAAAAATAGTTCACCGGCAGGTGTTCTGAAATATAAGAATAGACTTATCAGAACAAGTACTAAACTTAGTAAAATAATGCCCGCTATTTTTAAAAATTGTTTCATTACTATTATTTCATATGGTTTAAAGCTAATGCAAATAGGTAATTATTTACTCTACCCGATGTTTTTTATTAAATATTGATAATGAGATAGTTGTATTTGAATCCACCGAGTAAATATATTCAAAAGCTCTTCCCAGATTTTCAAAAATCCTTGATTGATGTTTCTA
>NZ_JAYFUL010000021.1:0-92686 GCF_034928825.1 Arcicella aquatica
AGGGCTTCAACGCTTGGTTTTAAAGACTATTTATGTACATTTAAGCTAATTTGATCAATAATTACATTTACATTTCAACTTTTTAAAAGATGTGGGTAATCAGTAGGACTTAAGTCACCCGCTAATAGAAAGGGTTAACCTTACACTCATGCCATGAGTATTTTTTATAATTAATTATCAAAGCCTCTACCCTTCGGTTCAAAACTAAATAAAAATTCCGAAAGCTTAGGAGGCTTTCGGAATTTATTATCAGGGAAACTTTGGAAACTTACTAAAGTCTGGCTTGCGTTTTTCTAAGAAGGCATTTTTACCTTCTTTCGCCTCATCCGAAAGATAATAAAGTAGTGTGGCATTGCCTGCTAATTCTTGAATACCTGCCTGTCCGTCTAGTTCAGCATTGAATGATGATTTCAACATTCTTAGTGCTAATGGACTTTTTTCTAAAATCTTCTTACACCACGCTACCGTTGTTTCTTCTAGTTGTTCCAAAGGTACAACCTTATTAACAAGACCCATGTCTAATGCTTCCTGTGCATTGTATTGGTCGCATAAAAACCAAATCTCACGTGCCTTCTTCTGACCTACTACTCTGGCTAAATAAGATGCTCCGAAGCCTCCATCAAACGAACCCACGTTTGGCCCTGTTTGTCCAAAACGAGCGTTCTCAGCCGCAATTGACAAATCACACACTACGTGTAAAACGTGTCCGCCACCGATAGCCCAGCCCGCTACCATCGCCACTACTGGCTTAGGAATAGAGCGAATTTGTCTTTGTAAATCCAACACATTTAGTCTTGGTACAGTATCATCACCGATATACCCTCCGTGTCCACGCACAGATTGGTCACCACCAGAACAAAATGCTTTTCCACCCTCACCTGTCAAAATAATTACCCCAATTTCTTCTGTATCACGACAAATGTTCATGGCATCAATCATTTCTTTTACCGTCAAGGGCGTAAAAGCATTGTGCACTTGCGGACGATTGATTGAGATTTTGGCGATTCCTTCATGAAAAGTAAATAAAATCTCTTTGTATTCTTTAAGGGTTTCCCACTGCATATTATTATAATATTAAAATGTTTAAGCTATACTAAAGTAAATGAACCCAAAATTAATCACTCATTCACAAAGCTCCAATTATTCTTTGTTAAGCTCTTCGTTATAATGCACATCCCACGTGTGGTCGGCGAGTAATAAACACTTTGCCAAGTACCGACTATATTTAAAAGAACGCCCCCATTCGTTGGGTGCTATCAACGATAGTAAATCTGTACCATTCTCTTTCTCGTACATATAATAGGTTTCGTTAATAATTGGTTCAAAGCCGATAGCGGCATCATAAATACGTTCAGATATTTCCTTCCGTTGTGCTAATAGTTTAGCCTGACGTGCGAGTGTCTCCATCTGTTCGTACAACTGATTCATCTGTCTATCAGTCTGTTGACGCATTGCCAGCACCGACCGCCCTTTGGTTTTGCCCATATCCTCAGGTTTGATAACGGCACTCCCCGTGGTATGTGCATAAGGAAGTAGCCCCGGATTTTCGGCTACTTTATCTTTATTGATAGGGTTTAAAAATTTATCTTCAGATTCTGCCATGGCTTTGTATAAATTGATTAAATGATGATTGTCCAGAGCACGTAGTGCTGCCTGTTTTAATAAAATTTGATAATGCTATTACACTAAAAACTGATAAAAACCTCTAACAAAATTAATAAATATGGATAATATATTTATTATTGATAAATAATATAGATAATAAATCTGCAAAATAGATAAAATACAGATTAAAAAATTAAATGTTTTACAAAAACGATTGTCAAAAAGACATTTTTCCTACAAAATAAAGACATATTAAGCCTAATACTCAACACTAAAGGATGATTTTCTGAATCATTCACTTTATTAATTAATATAACTAACGCAACTCCGTCAAAGTTTTTGGCGTATAGGCAATAAACTAAATCTTACTCAATTTACTTTTAAAATCATCATCTTATGGAACGTAAAGAATTTTTATCACTCGTCGGAGTGAGTGTTGGGGCAATAATTTTACAAAATTGCATGACAAGCTGTAAAAACGATTCGACACCAACCCCAGCCAATAACGGTGGGAATACTGGAGGGAATAATGGCGGAGGAACGACTACCGGCATAACAGGCAACAACTTAAAAGCAAATGGAACAATCGATTTTACGATAGATTTAACAAGTGCAAGCTTTGCTGATTTAAAGACCGATGGCAAAGCGATAGTGAGCGGTGACGTAATTGTAGCACGTACAAAAACTGGCACGTATATTGCTGTAGCTAAGGCATGTACACATCAAGGAACAACTGTAAGTTTTGAACCAGATAATAACCGTTTTAATTGTTCAAATCATGGATCAAACTTTGATTTGACAGGAAAAGTAATCAATGGACCAGCAGCTAGTCCACTAACACAATTCGCCGCCGTTTTTGATAGTACCAAAAACACAATAAAGGTTTCTTAGAAAATCGATTGTGTTTTTACTTAAAACACTCCTCAAAAATGCTATCTTTAGCGTTTTTAGGAGTGTTTCTGTTTTTCTATCCCATGATCATTGATAATTATAATCATTTACCGAACCCCGCTTCGGAGTATGACAAAAAAGTAATAGCGTTTTGTAAAAAATGGTTGAGCCAAGAGCAGACATTTATATTAAAGACGTCTGGCTCAACAGGCGAACCCAAGCCCATTACCCTTACCAGAACACAAATGGAGGCGAGTGCGGTGCTTACTGGAAAAACTTTTTGTTTAACCAAAGGTGATGTAGCGCTAGTTTGTCTTAATGTAGATTATATTGCAGGTACGATGATGTTGGTGCGAGGCATGGTATTGGGTTTAAAACTGATTATTGTTCCACCTAGTAATAATCCCCTTGGTGCTATCTCAAACGAGGCTATTGATTTTGCCGCTTTTGTGCCCCTACAATTACAAAGCATCTTAGAGAGCCAACACCAAGCACAAATAGATACATTGAACAAGATGAAGGCTATCATCGTGGGCGGAGCTGCCACCAATAATCAATTGGCGGAACAAATTCAACAATTATCAGTTCCTGTGTATAGTACCTATGGCATGACGGAGACGGTATCGCACATTGCCATTAAAAAGCTGAATGGAAGCAATAGCAACGCACATTTTTGTGTATTAGAAGGTGTAAAGATTGGTATCGACGAACGAAGTTGTTTGAACATCGTGGCGGCGGCTACTAATTTTGAATTGATACAAACCAATGATTTAGTGGAAATCTTACCCGATAATCAGTTTAAACTGACGGGCAGATACGATAATATTATTAATAGCGGTGGCGTAAAAATTCAATTAGAAAAAGTAGAAAATATCTTTGAGCCTTACTTAAAACCGCTTAATATCAACCGATTTTTTGCTTTTGGCATTCCTGATGATAGACTTGGACAAAAGTTAATTCTAGTCGTTGAAACTGACAAGCTTAGCGACGACATAAAACGGACGTTGCTTGAAAAAGTGAAAAATGATTTAGATATTTATCAGGTTCCTAAAAACATTTTTACGATTTTTAGTTTTTCGGAAACACCCACGGGAAAAATTGATAAAAAAGCCACTATAAAAAGATTAAATTTGTAAAAAAAACATTGAGGCTTAAATAATGAGGCAACATTAAACGACCTAGCAAAAAGGGAATGTATTTATTTTAAATATATTAATTGCTCAATCACTCATTCATTAAATCACTCAATTACTTAATAAAAAGCATGAAAGTAGATAAATTATCACAATTAGAAATCAAATTCGAGACGGCAGATATTTTGCCTCCTCCTTTCTCTCATCAGATTCTCCTGACTTTAGATTTTAAGGAAAATTTTATTGATACCAAATTTGAAATTGCCTATACTTATCGAGACGAATTGAGCGACGAGGAGATTTTGGAAGAAGGATTTACAGGTAATGAAGATTTGGCATGGGCTGGCGAGTTGTCGAAAGCATGGGAAGCGCCTATCTTAAACCTCCTGAGCAAAACTCCTGAAAAATTCAACACGAAGGCGTTGGAGGAAGAACAGAATTTTCTGGAAATTACGATTAATCAAAAAGCGAAGGGCAATCTTATTAACCACGATGCATGGGAATATTTATTACAAGAGCTTACGCAAGCGGTATATGAAACCTATGGCAAGGAAGCGCCTTTTAAATTGATATTTAAAAAAATAGAAAAAGATAAAAGCACTTCGACTTTTGAATTGAATTTACATTATACCAACAGAACCGTAGAAGCGACAACAAGCGTTGCAGAGGTGGTAGACCATAAAAAGATTTCGTGGGAAGAAGCTAGCGATTTGCTACAGCATATTTTTATCGGTGATTTTATTACTGATAAGGCAAGTAAAGCGGAACCTAAAACGGCAGGAAAATTTCTTTCGATTGGTGATGGTTTCTGGTATGAATTTACTAAGAGCTTAAAAAATCCTAATGGGAACAAAGCTTATATTATAAATTTATATGAAAGGTTTGAGGAGTATTTGTAGGTGTGAGTGATGAGTTTTGAGAGGTTAGTCAACGAGAATTAAACAACTGACAAACAGCCTATTATATATTCATTACTATTAGCGGGTGACTTAAGTCACCCGCTAATAGTAATGAATATGGTGTCGATGTTGGAGTTATCTCCAACATGCTAGGCGTCAGCAATACGTTTCCTAAAAATACTTATGGCGCATGTCTTGAAGTCGTGACAAATTCCAACATTCCTAATCCATTTTTACTGTGTAAAATCTATGAAAAGAGTACTCATTTTTTTATTTACCCTGTTGGGGGGATGCCAAATTTTTGCTCAAGAAAACTCAGTTAATTTATCTCAAAATCCTGCCTCCTTAAAATGGTCGCAGATAAAAACACCGCACTTTCGTTTAATTTTTCCAACCAATATCCAGTCGATAGGACAACGAACGGCCAATGTGTTAGAAACCGTTTATCAACCCGTCAGTAATAGTCTGGGGCATAATCCGCGTCCGATTTCTATCCTCCTTCAAAATCAAACGACAGTTTCCAATGGTTTTGTTTCGTTATTCCCGCGTCGTTCAGAGTTTTACACTACTCCTCCACAAGACTATACCCTGCTTGGCACAAACAATTGGCTAGATTTATTGGCAGTACACGAATTCAGACACGTTGTACAGTACGATAAAGCCATTACGGGCATTACGAAGCTAGTTTATACCATTTTTGGGAACAATGGCTTAGGAATCATCAACTCATTGGCGGTGCCAAACTGGTTTACAGAGGGTGATGCCGTGGGAACAGAATCAGCTTTAACGACTTCGGGCAGAGGAAAAATCCCTGCTTTTGACATGGCTTTGCGCACGCAATTGTTGACCAAAGGGGCTTATAGCTATTCCAAAGCAGTGGGCGGTTCGTATAAAAATTTCATCCCTAATCATTATGTGAATGGTTATCTGATGACGTCTTACATGAAGACCAAATATGGCGTTGATGCTTGGGATAAAATTTTGGAGGGTACTTATAGAATGCCATTCTACCCTTTTTCTTTCTCTAACAACATTAAAAAAGCAACAAGGTTAACAACAGAACAGCTTTATTCAAATGCCTTTGAGGATGCCAAACAACGATGGCAAACACAGTTGAAAGACATGGAGGAAACGCCCGTTGCTAGTCTTCAAAACAGTAAAAATAAGTTTTTTACCAATTATGAGTTTCCACAGATTTTACCAGATGGCAGGGTACTAGCCTTAAAATCGGGACTTTCAGATATTCAGCAGTTTGTTATGCTGGATAAACAAAATACGGAAGAAAAAGTAATTGAACTAGGCATTTTTAATAATGCGGGCATGCTATCAGTAGCTGGTCCTAAAGTGGCGTGGGCGGAATTTAATTTTGATGTTCGTTGGGGACAGCGAGATTATTCGGTTATCAAAGTGTATGACTTTAATACGGAAACCACTAAAATGATAACCCATAAAACCAAATTTGCAGCCCCTGCCCTATCAAATGATGCCAGTAAGATAGTGGTCGTGGAAACTACTGCTGAAAACAAGTATAATTTAGTCGTACTAGCAACTGAAAGCGGTAAAGAAATAGCAAGGATTCCTAATCCAAACAATGCTTTTTATATCCACCCGCGCTGGACGACTGACAATGAAATATTGGCAGTAAAGCTACTGAATGGCAAAAAAAATATAGTTAGCATCAACGCTGACAGCTATGCTGAAAAAGAATTGTTTAGCCCTATTACTGAAAACATTGCACATCCTGTTAAGTCGGGGAACTATGTGTTGTTCAATTCTGGTGTAACGGGGATTGATAATATTTTTGCTTTCGACCTTACCACTAACAAGCGTTATCAGGTAACTAATCGCAAATTTGGGGCATTCAACCCTGCTTTTTCGGCTGATGGAAAGCTATTGTATTTTAATGATTTTACTGAAAATGGCCATAGAGTTGTAGCAATGCCTTTTAGTCCCAATCAATTTTTAGCCTTTGATGAAACCCTCCACAAGCCAGTGAAGCTTTTTGGAGCACTATTGAGACAAGAAGCAGGAGAAAATTTGCTTAAAAGTATAGGGAATCAGACTTTTGACACTAAACCATATAGTAAAGCCAACATCTTTAATATTTATAGTTGGGGAGCTGTGTTTAGCTCGAATAACAACAAGCTGAATATGGGAATTACTTCGCAGGATTTGCTAAGTACTACCGCCATCAGTACGGGGTATTCTTACAATGCTAACGAGAAGACAGGGCAATTCTTTGCGGATTTGAGTTTTGAAGCATGGTATCCGAAAATAAATGTCAATTATACCAACGGACAGCGACAAACCAATATTTATATTGACAGGGCCAATCCTTTGGATAGCTTAAGGTCGGACAAATGGAATCAACAGCAAATCGTCGTTGGAGTGACTTTGCCGTTTAACTTTACTCGTTCAAAATATTACCAATCGTTAGAAGTTGGCGTAAATACGGCAATCACACAAGTATCAGGTTATGATTTACAAGACCGTTATCTTTCAGAAAGCTTTAACGGAACGTTGAGCTCGATGATTTATACATTTGCCTATAGCAGACAATTGAAAAGAGCAGTCAGAGATATAGCACCACGTTGGGGACAAAGCATTAACTTTTATACAAGGAATTTACCCTTTGGCGGTAGCTTACAAGGGGGGCTTACCGTTGTGCAAGGAAGTATGTATTTCCCAGGATTTTTTCCGCATCATAGCCTTCGTTTGAGAGCGGCATTCCAACATCAAGCTGGCTTTAAAAATGCCATTGGTTCGCCGAACAGTAATCTATATATTTTCGCTAGCCCTACCTTTTTCCCTCGTGGGTATGGCTACAGAGCTTTTGAAGATTTAACGACTGGCTCGGTAGAATACAGGCTACCTTTATTTGACCCTGACTGGAATTTGGGGAGATTGGTTTACCTAAAAAGATTGAAAGCCAATCTGTTTATGGATTTAGGGCAAGGCGAAACCAATTATAATTGGACTGAAACAAAAAATGGACGGACAGTTACTTACAAAGGTTCGGATACGGGCAACTTCACCTCTATTGGTTTTGATTTCACCGCACAATTCCACCTTTTGCGTTTCTCTCAACAATTTGAAGCTGGTTGCCGTGGAATTTATCTTCCTAATAAAGGACAATTTATCTTTCAACCTTTAGTCATTGATATTGGTTTTTAACAAAAAACTCTTTATGTTTGATTTATAATCAATCAGTTCAACGATGCGCATCTAACATGAGTTTTTTCTCTTATAGGGTTTACTGGGTAATGCAAATTTCTTGGTGGCTTTTTACAACACTTGTTCTCAGACAACCTTTAACTAAATACTTTGAACAACCTATGCCCCTGGGTTCCTACTTGAGCGTTAATTTCATCGTAGGGGTTCTTTTTACGCACTTTTATTCAAAAATTTATTTAAAACGAGAAAGAGAAAACGGACAAATGATTGTTTTTCCGTTGGTAGCTACTTTGCTATTAGGCTTATGCTTTTTTTTAATTGATTATTTTTTTGGTTTTCAAAGATATAGAAAACCGAGTTTGGGCATCGAACTTGAAGCGTATGATTATTATCAGTTTTACCTAGAGTCAATCCGTTATGTAATTATTTGGTTTTTATTTTTCCATCTTTTCTTAAGCAATCGGAATGCACAAAGAAAAGAATTGCAGTTGGCGAATGCTGAAATGTCATTGAAAACTGCTGAGCTCGAAAACCTGAAAAACCAACTCAATCCTCATTTTCTTTTTAATGCAATCAATAGCATTAAGGCACTCACTATTTTTGACCCAGAACTTGCTCGTCAAGCATTGACTGAATTATCACAATTGCTCAGGACATCCCTGACAATGGGCAATCAGCAATTGGTATCGCTTGAGATGGAATTGATGTTGGTCAGAGATTATCTCTTTCTGGAAAAAATAAGGTATGAAAAAAGACTAGAATATTCTTTTGATATCAAACCCGAAACACTTAGCCTAAGCGTCCCTCCTATGTCGGTGCAGTTATTGGTAGAAAACGCCATTAAGCATGGAATTGGTAAAAACAAGTTGGGAGGTAAACTGATGATTGTATCTGATTATAAGCAAAATATTTTTACCCTGAAAGTGATTAATACAGGGAAGCTCATTAACAAAACCAGTGACGAAGGCGTGGGAATGAAGAATCTGCAAAAACGCCTTTTATTAAATTTTCAAGACAAGGCATCTTTTACCTTGACAGAAGAAAATGATGCGGTAGTTGCACAGATTATGATTAAAATAGAGCCAGTAGCAGTAGTCGGAAATTTTGCATCATTAAAAAGCAAATTAACTTCAGAGCGGTGAAAAACTTTCTATTAGAGGGTGACTTAAGTCCTACTGATTACCCACATCTTTTAAGAAAGTTGAAATGAAGATGTGATTATTGATAGAATTGATTGAAATGGGCTTAAATCGCCTTTCAAACCGAGCTTTGGTCGACTCATGTCACAGCCTGATTACTTGAAGCTCTTATCTCTAGCGAGGGACTTAAGTCCCTCGCTAGAGATAAGAGCTTGATTGTTAGTTATTTATACACTTGTGGGTAATTAGTAGGACTTAAGTCACCCTCTAATAGAAAAAATACTCATGGCATGACTCTGTCAGGTTTATCCTAATTACCAATTAATTGGAAGTCATGCCATGAGTATCTTACAACAAATAAACAACAATACCTGCAAAATAGCCTATCAAAGCCAAAAAGCTGATTTTCTTTAAGTACCACAAAAAATCTATCTTTTCCATTCCCATCACAGCCACTCCCGAAGCTGAGCCAATAATCAAGACACTTCCGCCCGTTCCAGCACAATAAGCCATAAATTCCCAAAGCTTAGAATCAGTCGGGAAGCTTGCTAAATCATACATTCCCATCGAAGCCGCCACCAAAGGAACATTATCGATAATGGCCGATGCCAACCCGATTGTAATGACAATAATATCCTGATTACCAATAGTAGTATCCATCCACGCTGCCAAATCTGTTAACAGGTGAGTAGCCTCTAAAGAGCCAATTGCCAAGAGTATCCCTAAGAAAAACAAGATACTCGAAGAATCTATTTTACTCAATGCATAAGCCACCGTATAGGGCTTACGTTCGGCTTCATCTCTGCCATGATGGAGTATTTCAGAAACCACCCAAACAATACCTAACCCTAACAAAACGCCCATATAAGGAGGTAAATGAGTAATTGTTTTGAAAACAGGCACTAATAACAGCATTCCCAAACCTGCTATCAGCATGATAATAGAATGTTTGCGAGCCAACGGAATATTCTTGTCGGCCTTCATATCTTTTGAATCAAAGGCTTGAATATTTCCTTTCATCGTAAAAGAAAGATAAATCAAAGGCACAATGAGCGAAACCAAACTTGGTAATAACAAGCCTTTCATGATAGCAGTAGCAGTCACTTGTCCGCCAATCCAAAGCATGGTAGTCGTAACATCACCAATCGGCGACCAAGCACCCCCTGAATTAGCCGCAATAATCACAACCCCTGCAAAAAGCATCCTAGTTTCTTTGTCCCTAATCAGTTTTCTCAACACAGAAACCATCACAATAGCCGTAGTAAGGTTATCTAAAGCAGCTGATAAGAAAAAAGTAATGAGGGCGATAATCCATAATAAAACAACCTTGTTTTTACTGGTAATTTTATCTGTAATAATCTTGAATCCATGATGAGCGTCTATTAACTCAACAATCGTCATGGCTCCTAATAGAAAAAAGAGGATTTCAGAAACACTCCCTAAATGATGGGACAGTTCCTCCCCAACCAACGTTGGTTCATCAGCAAAGAGGATGTAGATTGTCCAGCATAAAACCCCTGTAATCAAGGCGGTGGCGGTTTTATTAAGGTGGATAGGGTGTTCAAAAGCAATGGCCAAATAGCCAATCACAAAAGTAATAATTAGTAAAGTCTGCATATATATGGTTTAAGCTAATAACATTAAATAGTTAAATATTGAGATAAAAAAATTGATATACAAAAATCACCGCCAGCATGACTAACGGTGATTCGCTAACAGATCAAATTATTCTACTACGTTATAACAGTAATCCTTTCATCGACACTTTAATTTCTCCTGAGCTATCATTTCATTAATGTATCAATGGTCTAGTATGCTGTTGTTACATGACAAAGGTCTTGTTTTAACCTTAAGGATAGCTTAATCTAATATTAGAATTCCCTTAGAAAGATAAAAATTAACAGTGCGGAATTTTTACAATAAACTCTGTGCCCAAGTTTAGCTTACTTTTTACCTGTATAATGCCATTGTGAAGTTCAATGATGTGTTTGGCTACCGACAAACCAATGCCAAAGCCTTTGATATTGTTAGTGTTTCTAGCTCGGTAGAAAGGATTAAAAATGTAGGGTAAATCGCTTGTTGAAATACCAATACCTTTGTCTTTTATTTTGATGATGCAATACTTTTTATCAAAACTCAACAAAATATTAGCTTGCTGATTGGAAGAATATTTACAGGCATTTTCCAGCAGATTCACAAAGAGGTTTTCTAACAATACTTCGTTTCCATTGATTAAAGTAAGGTTATCTTCCTCGGGAATCATCTCAAAGCCGAAGATGATTTTATAATGTTGATGACTGTTTTGCACAGCTTTTTGAGCATTCAATAATATTTCCTCCGTTCTCAACACTTCAAATACAAACTTTTCGCCTTCATCTATGGTTTTGGCTAACTGCAAAAGTCCGTTGGATAATTGAATCAACCTTTCTGTATCGTTCAAAATATTCCTTAGCATTTGCTGATATTCTTCCATAGAATGTTCCTCCTCCAGACCAACTTGCACCTCTGTTTTCAGGGCTGCCAATGGCGTTCTGAGTTCATGCGAAGCCTGTGAAACAAACTGTTTTTGTTGGAGAAAAGCCATTTCAAGTCTTTGAAGCATATCGTTAAAATTGACAGACAGCTCGGCGATTTCATCCTTCCCATTCCCTTCGTCCAATCGTTTTTTGAGGTTATGTGCCGTAATTCTTGAAATCTCTTCATTAATCGATTGAATAGGCTTTAGTGCCTGACTGGCAAAAAATATCCCTAAAACAATCGTAATTAAAATACCCGATATTAAACCAATGGTCAGGGTTTTAATCAGATTTTCCTTCTGAGCAATACCAATTTTATCAGTGGCCGAAGCTACTACTACAAATCTATCAAATTTGCCAGCGAACAATACTCCCACCACATGTCGCTCATCGCTATTGAAAGTCACCTTGCCTTCTTGTCTTATCTTTTCCAACAAGCTATTAGAGATATAATTAGCCTGATGCTCTACGTTTGAATACAGCAATTCATTCTTAAAATTAAAGACGAATACCTCTTCATCAGCAAGGCGCAAAGAAGAATTTCTATCAATTAATTTCAACAGTCTTGGGGTAAATTCCTGTACATCTACTAGTAAACGAGCCGTAGTATTTGAACGAGCCTGAAGGCGGTCATAGAAGTTTTTTTGTTGTTGATTTTCAGCCCTTAGATAGACAATAGCAGAAAAAATCAGCAAGATAATCGCTACGATGATGGTAAATTGAATGGCTATTTTATACCTGATTTGCATGTATTACAAGGTTTTTAATACATATCCTAAGCCAGTTTTGGTATGAATAAGTTTGGGTTCGAACTCCCTATCAATTTTTTTGCGGAGGTAATTAATATATACTTCTACGATATTGGTACTGGTATCAAAATTCAAGTCCCACACGTTTTCTACGATGTCCATTTTTGATAAAACCCGTCCTTTGTTCCTCAGCATATATTCCAATAGTTCAAATTCTCTCGCTGTTAGCTCAATACTTTGTTCATCACGGGTGACGGTCTTACTCCTCAGATTCAAGGCCAAATTCGCTTCTCGTAATATTTCTGTGCTGACATCCTGTTGTTGATTAGCTCGCCTAATTAATGCTTGAATCCTAGCCATCAGCTCTCTGAATTCAAAAGGTTTCACCAAGTAATCATCCGCACCATGCTCTAAGCCCTTTACTTTATCATCCACCTCTCCCATCGCTGTCAGCATCAAGATGGGCGTGAGGATATTATTTTGTCGAATGATTTTACAGACTTCAAAACCATTCATTAGAGGTAGGTTTACATCCAACAAAATCAAATCGTAAGTATTATTCGTAGCCAAACTAGCCCCCATAAAACCATCGTATGCAGGTTCAACGATGAAGTTTTTCTTCTCTAGTCCATTTCGTACACTATCCGAAACCCGCTTATCGTCTTCTATGAGTAATATTTTTTTGCTGTTTTCCATAAAATCTGTAGGTCGAGTTTCTAACTCGACTTATCGTCTTGCAAGTCGAGTTGGAAACTCGATTTACTGATTGAATCAATCCATTTATCTATCAAGGCTTGGTGTCTAAAGCACAGAATTTGAGTTCTTCCTCCAATGCTTCTATTTCGTTTGTCCAAAGCTTATTTGCTTGCAAAACATTTTTGATTGCTAAATAATGAGGATCATTTAATATTGTGGTAGCCACTGTTGCACTATAAGCTTCTTTTCTTGTTCCTAGTTTTAGCAAGTTTATAAGAAATCCTGTAAGTAATAAACCTTGACTCTCGGTTGTGTCCCTTTCATAAAATGATAGGAGATATTTCTGTTTCTTAAGTTCGGCTTGAGTTGCATCACGAATTTCAGCACGAGGTTTCAATAAATGTTCTTGGTCATTTAATCCCAAAATGATTACAGAGTTTGTTCCTTTTTGAGTTTTACCGAGAATCATGGAGTTACTCATATAAAGATGCTCTTTAGGATTATCACGAACTGGATGAACAATTGGATGAGCTTTATTTCCTTTTTTCATATTACAAAACTTACTAGCAGGCAATAAATTATTCCATTCTACTACTTTATCTGGATGTGCTGATTTAGGTAAAAAATGTTCTACCTCCATATACTTACCTTCTTGTTGAAGTCTAATCTCAGAATAAGCGCATTTACCATTACTCATTTCAAGTAACCTCCTTTTAATAAAGTCTTTATTCCAAACAGAACTTCTATCATGTTTGAATTTTGCTGTTAACTCCTCAACAAGTGCTTGTGTAAGTTCTGGTGGTGGTGGAACTGCTTCTAATTTAATCATAATACAACAGGTATTAATGAAGACATTTGTATTTGTAAAACTTTGCGTTGATAACTACTCGGTGAAAGAATTTGGTCTAAATGCTTATAAATATTCTGAGCCATTTCATAATTATTTTCCAAAATTGCATTTTCAAAATCTTCCATCAAGGTTAAATATAAATCTGAACGAGTACGTTCGCCCAAACTCATCAATTCTGTTAAGATTTCATCAATTGTCCATCCTTGAAATGAACCAAATCTTTGCCTAATATTAATACCATTCCCATCGGGATTATCATCTTTTTCAAGCATTATTAGATTTACATTATCAGCGGACTGGATGATAAGTGGACTATGAGCCGTGACGACGAATTGCACATTAGGGAATAAGTCACTAAGATATTTAATGATTTTACGTTGCCATTCTGGATGTAAATGCAAATCAATTTCATCTACTAGCACAAGAGACGAACCGTGTAAAGGATTGGGCAAATCAGGGAATGTATCAAACATTCGCTTAGCTAAATCAGCAACCCAAGCCAACGTAGCTTGGTAACCATAGCCTAAATCAACCATTCGTACCCAATTATTTGAAGTTAAAAACACTGGAAATGTTTCATAGCTTGATTTATCAGGAATCGTTTGAATACGAATATCAATTACATCAGGTAATAATCCGCTGCACAAAATTTCTTTTACTTGATTATATCTTTGTTCAGCTCCATCAACATTATTGTTTGCGGCAAAATGCAATTCCTTGAGCCATTCTTCTACATTTAGTAGTAATGTTTTATTATCAAAAAGACCTTGTGTACTATCTTGTAAAGGAGACTGAGAATCAACCATCATGCGTGAAGTACCATAGCCAAAGAGCTTGAAATGATTTAATTCTTCAACAAAACCAGAGCTATATAATATATTATTTTTAATCTCATATGTTAAATTGAGATTTTCAAGCCAATTTAAATTCAAACTTTCCCGCTGTATCTTATAAAATTCTGGAAATAGAGAATCAAAGCCGTTATTAGTAGATGGAGATTGTTTTATCGGCACTAAAAAATTTTTATCCTTCAATAATAATTCGCTTCCAATAAAAAGTAAATTTTCATCAATAGCCACATACTTTTGAAAGAGATTAAATTCTCTAAAATCATTATCAACCTTTTGTTTTTTTTTCCTATTAAAAAATTCAAGTAATGACACAGCTCTTAATAAAGTCGTCTTCCCAACATTATTATTCCCTAAGATTACAGTCCATTGAATAGGATTATTATTTCCATCATTCAAATTAATCTCATGATTACCTTTAAAACAGCGTACATTCTTTAAATATAGCTTATTTAAATAAACCCCAAATTGGTCTGTATTTTGTCTAAATGCATTCATAATTTTATTCCAATTTACAAAAAATATTTTTTGATTGAATGGACTAGTAAAGTATTAACGTGCTGATTCTTTACTAAATTTCCTTTAAACTATCCAAATTAGCCTACTGGATTACTTATTAAGTCGAGTTGGAAACTCGACCTACTGAATTTCTTGTAAGCTTTCGTAATTAGCCTGCAAAATAGTTGCTATGTGTTCGTCTGTCAAGGCTGTTGAAAGAAACATGGCTTCGTATTGTGATGGTGCCAAATATATGCCTCTTTTTAACATCGCTTGGAAATATTTCCCGAAAGCTACTGTATCAGATGTTTTGGCATCTTCAAAATTGTTTACTGCCTTGTCGGTAAAGAACAACGTGAACATAGAGCCTACATGATTTAAGGTATAATTCAATCCTAACTTATCCATGTTGGCTTTCATTCCGTCGGTTAATCTTGTCCCTACTTCTTCCAAACGGGCATAAACAGATGGTGTTTCGTTTAAATGATTCAACATTGCTAACCCTGCGGCCATCGCTATCGGATTACCCGAAAGTGTTCCTGCTTGATAGACTGGACCTGCTGGTGATACACAGTCCATGATTTCTTTCTTACCACCATAAGCTCCTACGGGCATTCCTCCTCCGATGATTTTCCCCATCGTGGTCATGTCGGGTGTTACGCCACAACGCTCTTGGAAACCTCCTTTGGCTAAACGGAAGCCTGTCATTACCTCATCAAAAATCAAGATGATGCCTTCTTTATCACAAATAGTACGCAAGCCTTCTAAAAAACCTTCGGCTGGTTTTACCAACCCCATATTCCCTACTACTGGCTCAAGGATGATACAGGCGATATTCCCTTTATTGGCATCTACTAGGGTTTGCACGGCTTCTAAATTATTATAAGGTGCGGTTAGGGTATCGTTGGCAACGCCTTTGGTTACGCCTGGTGAATCTGGACTTCCGAATGTCATCACGCCTGAACCTGCTGCGATAAGGAAGGAGTCGCCATGACCGTGATAGTTGCCTTCAAACTTAATCATTTTATCTCTACCTGTATATCCTCTGGCAACTCTTACTGCCGACATCGTGGCTTCTGTCCCTGAGTTTACCATGCGCACTTTTTCAACTGAAGGAACCATCGAGCAAATCAATTCTGCCATTTCTACTTCTCTGCGTGTGGGTGCACCAAATGAAAAACCACTTTGAATGGCATCTGAAACGGCTTTTTCTACTAGTTCATTGGCATGACCTAATATCATTGGTCCCCATGAATTGATTAATTCAATATAAGCATTCCCATCTTCGTCATATAAATAGGCTCCTTTTGCTGATTTTATAAATATCGGGTTTCCCCCTACTGCACGAAATGCTCTTACTGGCGAATTCACGCCTCCAGGAATAAAATTTTTAGCTTTCTGAAAAAGTTGTTCTGATTGTGTCATTGTTGTTTTTTTTATAAGGACTTTAGGATTTTGGGACTATAGGACTTTAGGAGTTTTTGACTTTGGTATTGAGGGCTTTAGGATTTTGGGACTAGAAGACTTTTGGATTGAGGACTTTAAGATTTTGGGACTGAAAGACTTTAAGTTAAGTGCAACTTAAAATACTTCGTTCTCCAAAATCATAATCTTAAAGACATCAATTTTAAAATCTCCTAGCCCTAAAGTCTTCATTCCTAAAATCCAAAAGTCCTATAGTCATAAAATTCTAAAGTCCTAATTCCTAAAGTCCTCTAGTCTCAAAATCCTAAAGTCATAATTCCTAAAGTCTCCCCAAGAACCTACTTCGCCAATACAAACTTATAATTTTGCAAAGTCGTGATTGGGCAAATTTGGTTGTCTTGTGATTTGAAATAATTAAAGCCTAATAAAGTATATGAATAATTGTAAGTAGCTGGCTTATCCAAGCCTTTGCGGATGTCATATCCATTTTTCCCGAAGAGTCTCCCCCAGAAAAGTGCTAAATCATACCCATGAAAAGCATAATAAGATGGAATAACGCCATACTTTGCTAAGTATTCTTTTCGGAAACTATCTACTTCTGGCTTATCATTATCAATAAACTCAGGATTAATACAATAGATTTCCCTGCCCGCCAATGTTCCATTACTTAAATTATAACTATTGAAAGCCTCCGCAGTTGTAATCAGCGGAGCCATTATTTCCTTTTTGTTCAAGGCCGTAATCATCGAAAGTCCTGCTTTCTTTTCAGAAGTAGCCATAAAAATATGGCTCACTCTTTTTTCAGGAAGTTTCGCCATAATATCTTCAGCAGTAGATTTTATCTTTTCAAACTTAACAATATCGTAGCCAATTTTTTCCATTTGTTTTCGATAGACCTCCGCTGTAACAGAATCGTTGGTAGCATCAGAGTAATAGATAGCTGCGTCTCTGCCCATAAAAGCTTGTCGACTAACAAACTCAACGGCCTTCATTGCCTGCATGGATGCCGAAGGCTGAGCCAAGAACGATAAATTATAATCTTCCAAAATTTTCTGATTATTCGACATCGGGTTCACGATAGGAATCTGATTGGTTTCGCTATAAACAGAAGCAATTTTATTCGTCTCCGTATAAAGTGGTCCAACGAGTAAATCCATCATTTGAAACGAACGATTATTGACCAGTTCAAGCATTTCGTCGGGTTCGTTTGCCATGTCATATACAAAGCAATTTACCGTCACTCCTTCTTTCAATAATTGTGCTTTCGCCAATTTCATGCCTTGATACAAATCCAAAGCATATTGATTTTTCCTGACCCTATCGATACCAATATTTTTAATTTCGATTGGCACTAACAAGGCAAAATTAAAATATCCTTTAGAGGTTCTCGACTTTGTAACGCCAGCGGAGGTAGCATTAATGGTTAAATTTTGTTCAACTTTATCAGACAAAACCGTTTCATTAGGAAACTTCTTTGATAGCTCTTGTATAAGTTTCGGTGAATCTATCCTACGGGTATAAAATATTTTCATCTCCGTTAGTTCATTTTGAAGGGAATCCGAAGGAATTTTTTGAGCTATCGCAAAACCCTCTATGTATTTTTTTTCTTCAAAAGCCAAGACACTTAACAAAAAGTTAATGTCTGCTTTACCTGCCCAGCTTGGAAAAGCTGCTATTAAATTTTTTAGCGTAGCTTTTGCTCCAGTAAATTCTTTTAATTGGATGGCACTCAAGGCAGCAAAGTAAAAAGTATTGGGTACGAGGGACGTCGCTACATGATTGTTGGCAAGATGCGTGAAGGCTATTTTAGCTTTTTCGTACTCATGATTTTTGTATAATTCTAATGCTTTTTTATAAGCTTGCTCATATTCAGAAACTGTATTCTGAGCCTTCCCTACTTGAAAAGTAAACAGTATGATTAAAATCCAGATGAATCTATTTAGCATATTTGAAAATTTGAGTTTTACAAAGATAATAAACTTTGTATATTCACGATTGTATCAATTACTCATCAAAACTAATTTCATAATGAACATTCACTGGTACCTCAAGCATTTCAGAGACTTAACTACAATCGAATTATACCAAATTCTACAACTCCGTAATGAAGTTTTTATTGTTGAGCAGCATTGTCCTTTTCAAGATTTGGACAATAAAGACCTTGTCTCATTTCATTTTATGGGTTTTGATACCGAGACCCAAAAGATTGTCGCTTATACTCGACTAATAGCCCCCGGGATTTCTTATGAAGAAGCGTCTATTGGCAGAGTGGTTACTTCACCATTGGCACGTGGTGGAGGCTTCGGCAAGTCATTGATGATAAAATCTATTGAAATGATGGAGAAAATCTTTGCAGGAAGCCCCATCAGAATCGGAGCACAATTATATCTCAAGCAATTTTATGAATCTTTTGGCTTTCAACAAGTTAGTGAAATATATTTAGAAGACGACATCGAACACATAGAAATGTTAAGGATTGAATAAAACAAATCCGTATTTTAGCGAACAAAAAACGCCAAATCATCATTTATCAATCAACATCAATTGACCAAAAACAAGCATTAAACACGGTAGGTTTAGCGACTCGTGCTACTATCACTAAGATTATTTTTATACAAATTCATGAATAAAACACAGCTTTCAATTATTGCCAAAACAGTTGGCGTAAACATTACCCAAGTACAGAATACAATCAATTTATTAGAAGAAGGAGGAACAGTTCCGTTCATAGCAAGGTATAGAAAGGAAGCCACAGGGAGTTTGGATGAAGTACAGATTCTTGACATTAAAGAACTTTTGGGGAAACTAAAAGAAGCAGATAAACGTCGTGAAGGCATTATTAAATCTATTGAAGAGCAAGGAAAAATGACGCCCGAGTTGTTAGAGAAGCTCAACAATGCCTATTACCTACAAGAATTAGAAGACCTTTATTTGCCTTATAAACAAAAGCGTAAGACCAGAGCAAGCATTGCGATTGAAAAGGGATTGGAGCCTTTGGCAAAACTTATTTTTGAGCAAAAAGAAGCCAATATCCTTAAAAAAGCCGAAGCATATTTGAATGATAAAGTAAGTAATGTAGAAGAAGCCCTGCAAGGGTCGAGGGATATTATTGCTGAATGGATTAATGAGAGCGTAGATGCCCGCAATGCCGTAAGAAAGGTATTTGAGCGTGAGGCGATGGTGTATGCCAAAGTAAAAAAAGGAAAGGAGGAAGAAGGAATCAAGTATAAAGACTATTTTGACTTCTACGAACCTTTGAAAAAAGTACCTTCGCACAGGTTGTTAGCCTTGCGTCGGGGTGAAGAAGAAGGATTCCTGAGCGTAAGTATTTCACCTGATGAAGATAATGCTTTGGGGGCATTGGATAGAATTTTCTTGAAAGGATTGCCTGATGCGAAAAAGATTGTCGAAGATTCCATCACCGACTGTTACAAAAGGTTGATGAAGCCATCGATTGAAAACGAGTTTGCAGGGTTTTCAAAAGAAAAAGCTGATGCGGAAGCCATCAAAATTTTTGCACAGAACCTTCGTCAGTTATTATTGGCGTCGCCGCTTGGTCAGAAAAAAGTATTGGCCATCGACCCAGGCTATCGTACTGGTTGCAAGACAGTAGTATTAGATGGTCAAGGAAATTTATTACACGATACCGTTATTTATCCATTCGATAAAGTACAGGAAGCCCAAAACGTTGTTTTGACGCTTTCCGAAAAATACCAAATAGAGGCCGTGGCTATTGGAAACGGGACTGCTGGTAGAGAAACCGAAGATTTTGTCAAGAAATTGCCTTTTAAGAAAGTACCACAAATTTTTGTAGTATCTGAACAGGGTGCTTCTATCTATTCGGCCTCTCCTATTGCCCGCGAAGAGTTTCCTGATAAAGATGTTACTGTGCGCGGAGCCGTTTCTATTGGTAGAAGATTGATGGACCCTCTGGCAGAGTTGGTAAAAATAGACCCGAAATCTATTGGTGTGGGGCAGTATCAACACGATGTTGACCAGTCGATGTTAAAAGGCACGCTGGATACTGTGGTCGAGAGTTGTGTAAATGCGGTAGGCGTAAATTTGAATACGGCTTCTAAACATTTGCTAAGTTACGTAGCTGGACTAGGACCTTCGTTGGCAGCCAATATTGTGAAGTATCGTCAGGAAAATGGCGATTTTAAATCTCGCCAGCAAATTAAAAAGGTTGCTCGCTTGGGCGATAAAGCGTTTGAACAATGTGCTGGCTTTTTGAGAATACAGAACGCTGAAAATCCGTTGGATAATTCTGCGGTTCACCCAGAGACGTATCCTATTGTCGAAAAAATGGCGAAGGATTTGAAATGCTCTGTAAAAGACCTGATGAGTTCGGCGGAATTAAGAAAACAATTAAATTTGAATGCTTATGCCAACGATAAAATTGGCTTGCTGACACTTCAAGATATTCTGAAAGAACTGGAAAAGCCTTCGCGTGACCCACGTGAGCAATTAACGGCTTTTGAATTTGATGCAAATGTAAAGAAGGTAGAGGATTTATACGAGGGCATGGTGCTTCCGGGTATTGTTACTAACATTACTGCCTTTGGTTGTTTTGTGGATGTGGGGGTAAAACAGGATGGCTTAGTACATATTTCTCAGCTAGCTAACCAATACGTTTCTGACCCTAACCAAGTGGTGAAACTACAGCAACAAGTACAGGTAAGGGTGATGGAAGTAGATATTGCTCGTAAAAGAATTGCGTTGAGTATGAAGGCGGTTTAGATTTTTAGAACTAAAGGACGTTTGGACTTTATGACTTTAGGATTTTGGAAACTTTTGGATTGGAGGACTTAGGACTTTAGGTTTAGGATAAAAGTCATAAGTGAATTACAATATTAGCTTTTGGAATGGCTATTGTAATAAGATAATCCTCAAAATTTCTATTAGCGGGTGACTTAAGTCACTCGCTAATAGAAAAGAATTAGAACTTAAAAATGCTACTTCAATTCTAAAGTCATAAAGTCTTCCAATCCTAAGTCCATAGTTCCTAAAGTCCTAAAGTCTACAAAATCCACAAAAAAATGAATCAACAAACCAACAACCTAGAAGTATGGATGCGTGGACCCATTGCGGGTTTGGTTCCATTATTACAACCAGTGGCTCATGCAATCTTACAGGCGCGAGAAGAAGTAAATCTCATGATGATTGACTTCCCCGAAGAATTACTTTGGGAATCTCCTGCGGGCTGTGCATCAGTAGCTTTTCATTTGCAACACTTATCGGGCGTATTAGATAGACTGTTTACTTATGCCAACGACCAAGCCCTTAATGAAGATCAATTAGAACTTTTACAACTAGAATCTGTAAAAAATCAACCTAATATAAACGTAAAGACACTACTTACACGTTTTAACAATCAAGTAAACAAAGTACTTACACAATTAAAAAATACGAGTGAAAAAACGTTGCTAGAACCACGGGGTATTGGCAGGAAGAAAATCCCTAGTAATGTACTTGGACTATTGTTTCATTCGGCTGAACATACGCAACGCCATACGGGGCAACTTTATGTCACAGTGAAAGTATTGAAGAGTGCCAAAAACAATATTATTCAGCTATAAACATATTTTATTGATTTTTATGAGACAAAACCACTTGAATATTTTTTATCGTTTTTTTTTACTGATAAGCTTAGCTGTCTTTTTAGATTCATGTAAATTATTCCGTAGGAAAGAGCAAGATAGTGTTGCTGCTCGTTCCAAGCCAGTCACAAGACCAGCAAATAACAACAAGGTTTATAATAGTAAAACCATCAACAACATTGTTTCAACAGCAAGAAGCTATACGGGTGTGCCTTATCGGGCAGGCGGAGCCGATAAAAATGGCATGGATTGTTCGGGTTTGTTGTTTTGTGTTTATTCGCAATTGGGCTATAAAATTCCAAGAATATCGTATCAGCAATCAGACTTTGGCAAAGAAATTTCCCTAGACGACCTCCGTCCTGGCGACTGGGTATTTTTTGTAACCAATAAAGGTAACGTCAGCAATATCAATCATGCTGGCATGATTACGGAATTGCGAAGCAATAAAGAAGTGATGTTTATTCATGCCTCCTCATCAAAAGGTATCAGAGAAGATAATCTTTTTACTAAATTTTGGATGAGTTGTTTTGCTAAAGCGAGCAGACCGTTTTGATAGTATTTTTTTAGTGTATAAATTAGTTGCAGTCTTTTATTTATAAAACATTCAAAACTGAATAATGACCGATGAACTTAGGGATATCATTACAGGAATTAGGAAAATTGCAGAAAGAAATCTTATCCAAACAGCCCTCGATTTCCTTAGAGAAAGCGAAAGAGCAAGTGGAAAGATTAAAAGCTCAAAACTCATCAATAAAGAAGATGAAGTAAGTGATTTAATTTTATTTGCCAATCAAAATCGGCTATGAATGACCTTTTTAAGCCAATTTCAAGCCAATTACCAAAGCCCACATCATGGCAAAGCTAATCAACATCGAAACATTCACTAACATTCCTGCAATTTTAGTATCATAATTGAGCTCGTCAGAGAAAGGCAAGAGCGTCATTCCTACAGGAATTATCAGTACAATTAACAACACATTTCTGTACAATTGCTCTACAGGCAGGAAGTAAAAAAAAGCAAAACCCAATAAAAATCCCCAGAAATAACGAATCATGAGTACTTTGGAAACCTTCTTGAATATTTCGCCAGAAATGGAAAGATTCAAGTAAATTCCCATGATTAATAATACAATGACTTTGTTTCCCCTAGCCATCACGTCTAGTACATCTATGACAATCGTAGGAAGTTCAATCTTAGCCAAATTAACAAAAACGCCCAACAGAATAGCTTGGAAAGGCACTAAAGTAAAGATTTTCAAAATAGCTTTTTTCGCATTTTGACTGATGGTCGCCCCTTCATTTTTATCCGATAAAAATACGCCTGTTCCATACACTAATCCGAAAATGGCAAAGGAATTACCAAAATCAAACATGGCGGCATAGACCATTCCCGCTTGTCCCCAAATACCTTCAATGAGTGGATAAGCAAAAAGCCCAAGATTGAAACCTCCACTCCCCATAATCAAGATTGCCCTCATTTTCTGGGTTTGGTTTTTGAATAACCACGCCGCCGTAAACATTGTAAGTAAGGAAAAACAAAAAGAAATAACGGGAAGTAATAGCAAGTTGAACTCAAAATGCACACGCCTCATTGTCAAGAACATCAAAGCAGGGAAAGTAGTGTGCATTAACAACTTAGAAACAACTTTGCCTTCTGTTTCAGATACAACATTTTGGCGTTTTAGGAAATACCCTACTAAAATAATACTCAAAGCAGTGATAAAAACGGTATTGGTTTGATTCATGAAAATACTTAAAGAAAAACAAAGCGTTTTCTAAAATTTAGAAATGTTGGGGAAAATGTATGAGCCAGCTAAAAGCCTCTACTTTATATAAGTTTAAAAGCAAAGAATAAGTTGGCGTCAGAATATTTACAAAAGCTATCAGGTATATAAACTTACTTGCTTTTTCCTTGATTTGTGCCACTAATAAATACACTATATACACTAGCAAAAAGGAATAAGCCAAGCTTCGGGTAACATCTTCAACAGCAGTACCTACCAAAAAAGAAACAAGGAAAACGCCAGTAAACCATACAGCCACGATATAATGTTTCTTTTTGAAGAGATAAAAGCAAGCAAAAATAATTAAAAGCAAGTTTAATTTCAAAGATGAAAAAATAGCATAGGGAATCTTTGCACCATGAATAAAACCCAAACCCAAGGTAACGCCACTATGTTCGCCAACGGGGGTTTGCAGATGATAAAGCAAGTAAAAAATGATTCTGATGGTGGCATAAATGACCAAACTAATAAAAACAAGCCAGAAGGTTCTGTTCTGGACAATCATTTTCTGAAAAATTGTCGCAAAATCTTTATTAGTGCTGTGTATAGGATAGATAGTCAGCCCTGCAAACAATGGAATAATTAGGGATGGAGCCACACTCCTTTCATCTACAAAATAGCTAGCTACTAAAAATAAAATACCTAATGGATTTTTATAGAAATATAAGGAAAGTAGCAACCCAAAATAAGCGTAAGAATCGTAAAATAGGGTATCAAAATTAAAGGAATTGCCCACATACGAAAACAGCAGGGCGATAGTTCCCCAAAAACCCAATACATAATTGTTGGTGGCTTTATAGATTACCTTGACAGATAGCCAAATAAAAAGGGGAAGCAATAAAATCTGGAGATAGAATAAACGAAGAGAATTTAACCCAAAGGCATTTGCAAGGATATAAGGCGTTATCCTTAGGTCTCTTTTACTGAAATGGTCGTGCGGTAAAAGATTTTCAGTTGGTTTAAAGGGATTGGCAATCTTATTATTGACAAATTGTTGAACCAACACATCATTTCCCGTCCAATCGTCATGCACCCTTTTTCTAATTACTTCTGGGAAATATATCAAAGAAAAAACTAGAAAAACTAATATACTGATACTAATACACCAGTATCTATTCTGCCAATATTTGATAATCAAAGTATTGAAATTGTTAAAGAGAATACCTATGTTTGGAAGCATATTGTAAAGTTTTTAAGTGAAAATTTTGTTATCAAAAAAAACATACGCTTAAAAAATCACCATTCAACAGCAGGGTATAAAACAAAAATAGGTGTTTTGAACCATTTTAAATCATCCTAAGGGTAAATTTTATATCTCTCTTATAGTATTATGATAATCATTAACAAATTTAATCTTCATAACTCCTATAATTTCTAAGCTTTAACTAATTTTGCAACTATATTCATGTATGTCGTAAATATGTAATGTATTTGTGGGCAACATCTAACAGATAACATCAAAAAATAATGGGTAAGAAAGTTTTAATTATTGGTGCAGGAGGCGTAGGAAACGTAGTTGTAAAGAAATGTGCCATGAATCCAGAAGTATTTTCTGAAGTAGTTTTAGCAAGCCGTACAAAGCGTAAATGTGATGCCATTGCTGAGGAATGTGCTAAAATAGGGCTACCAACCAAAGTAGAAACTGCGCAAGTAGATGCTGATAATGTACCAGAATTAGTAGCCTTGATTAATCAGGTGAAACCATTTATGGTTATCAATGTAGCACTTCCATATCAAGATTTAACAATTATGGATGCTTGTTTGGAAACTGGCGTTCATTATATGGATACTGCAAATTATGAACCAAAAGATGTTGCCAAATTTGAATATTCTTGGCAATGGGCATATCAAGAGCGTTTTAAAGAAGCAGGGTTGATGGCGCTTTTAGGTTGTGGTTTTGACCCAGGCGTTACACAAGTTTATACTGCTTATGCAAATAAACACCACTTCGATGAAATGCACTATTTAGACATCATCGACTGTAATGCGGGCGACCATGGAAAGGCTTTTGCAACCAACTTTAACCCTGAAATTAATATTCGTGAGATTACTCAGAAAGGACGTTATTGGGAAAATGGCGAATGGGTAGAAATTGATGCAATGTCAATCCATAAACCTATCGAATATCCAGGAATCGGACCGAAAGAATCGTATGTATTGTATCACGAAGAATTGGAATCGTTGGTTAAAAACTTCCCAACGTTGAAACGTGCAAGATTCTGGATGACCTTTGGGCAACAATACATTACGCATTTACAAGTATTGGAAAATGTAGGAATGACATCTATCGCTCCTATCAAATTCCAAGGAATTGATATCGTACCATTAGAATTTTTGAAAGCAGTACTTCCAGAGCCAGGTTCATTAGGCGAAAATTATACTGGTGAAACTTCAATTGGTTGTCAGATTAAAGGGATTAAAGACGGTGTTGAAAAAACATATTATGTTTGGAACAACTGTAAACACCAAGATTGCTGGAGCGAAGTACAAGCGCAAGGCGTAAGTTATACCACAGGCGTACCAGCGATGATTGGTGCGATGATGATGATTACTGGCGAATGGATGAAACCAGGCGTTTGGAACTGTGAAGAAATGAATCCAGATCCATTCATGGCAATGTTGAATATTCATGGTTTACCTTGGAACGAAGAAATTAACGGCGTTCTACCGCATGAGTATTAACGAATACGATAGAATTTTAAAGGAAAATTCTTAGGGCATAACCGTTTTGGTAAATATCTAAAGCAATTGGAAGTGTTAGCTAAACTTCGTAATTTACAAGATGATACCGTAAAACAGACTGCCATTATGCCCATTGTATATGACTTAGAAACAGACATCCGTTACGTACAAGGTATGACGATGGGTGAAGAAAAAGGGAAAGAAAAAAACCTTGATAATAATATCGTTTTATTACTTCAATCAAATTTATTGACAGCTCAACAAATTGCTGAGACTTTAAATGTGCCTTTGAAAAGAGTGGAAAAGCTTAAGAAAAAGTTATAAACATTATATCAAAAACAATAAAATTATTTTTGCCCGTATTGAAAAGTACGGGCAATTTTGTGAATAAATAAACCATTCATACTACAAAAAATGATTGATTTTTCTCAAATACCTTCTCCATGTTATGTATTGGAAGATAGGTTGTTACGTAAAAATTTAGAACTCCTTCAATACGTTCAACAGCAAGCTGGCATCGAAATCATTTGTGCATTAAAGGGTTTTTCGATGTTCTCTACGTTTCCGATGGTTCGCCAATATTTGGCTGGAGCCACGGCAAGTTCGTTGCACGAAGCACGTTTGGCTTTTGAAGAAATGGGCTCTAAAGCACACGTTTATTCTCCTGCTTATTTGGATAAAGAATTTGACGAGTTGATGTCTTATTCTTCACATATTTCTTTCAATTCATTGGCACAGTTTGATAAATTCAAAGAAAGAACTATCCAGCATGGCATCAGTTGTGGGCTACGTATTAACCCTCAATATTCTGAGGTAGAGACAGATATGTATAATCCATGTATTGCGGGTTCGCGTTTGGGTATTACTCGCAATCAATTAGGTGATACTTTGCCTGAAGGCATTGAAGGCTTACACTCGCATACTTTGTGCGAGAACGATTCTTATACGCTTGAGCGTACCTTAAAGGCTATCGAAGAACGTTTCGGAGATTTATTGAAACAAGCTAAATGGTTGAATTTAGGCGGAGGACATTTAATAACACGTGCTGATTATGAACCTGAGCATTTAATTAGTGTATTGAAAGGTTTGAAAAGTAGGTTCCCGAACCTAAAAATTATCCTAGAACCAGGTTCGGCAGTGGGCTGGAGAACGGGATACTTAACCTCTACGGTATTAGATATCATCGATTCTCAAGGAATTAATGTGGCTATTCTTGATGTAAGTTTCGCTGCACACATGCCTGATACACTAGAAATGCCATATAAGCCCAAAATTTTGGGTGCACACCAAGAACCAGTAGCAGGGAAACACACTTATCGTTTTGGTGGAATGACTTGCTTAGCTGGAGATTTCTACGGAGATTATTCTTTTGACGAGCCTTTGGAAATTGGCGACTCAATCGTTTTTGATGATATGATTCATTATACGATGGTAAAGACAACCACATTCAACGGTGTTAATTTACCATCTATCGGTATTTGGCGAGAAGATGACACTTTCGATTTGGTTAAAACCTTTGGTTATGAAAGCTTCAAAGATAGATTGAGTTAATACTAGTACTTGATTTCATGTAAAAAGCCTGACAAGTTTCTAACTCGTCAGGCTTTTTATTATTAAGTTATTCTAAAAAAGATTAATACCCAGGGTTTTGTGGGAAAGATGCAGCCCCTCCTTCTGTACGATCAATTTGTGACTGAGGGATTGGTCTTAACAAGTGCATCGGCTTGATGTTCGATGCCGCTTGAGGATTAGTTTTTTGAACTCTATCCACTAAATTACCCCAACGTTTTAAATCCATCCAACGAATCTGTTCTCCACATAATTCACGTCCACGTTCATCAACTAAAAAGTCGAAAGTCAGCTGAGCAGGCGTTATTTCCATTGCAGCAGTTTTTCCTGGCCAAGCCGCACGACGACGAACCACGTTTACTGCTTCTGTTGCTTCTGTTACTTTACCTTGCATTAATTGAGCTTCTGCTAACATTAAATAAGTATCAGCTAAACGGAAACATAAAAAATCACGACTACCAGGAGCATAAGTTTTATCCTGACGAAGTGGATCCATAAACTTAACGAGCGTAGGGAATAATGCTTCTGTATAAGCACTTGGCACTAATACTTGATATGGTCTCTTAGCACGCTCAGCAACTGACATTTCGTATCCTGGAATATAAATGGCTGTATCACCTGTTTTAAAAGTTACTTTAGCCTTAGAATTATCAAAAGCAGTATTGTATGTTCCTGGGCTATTTGATAACCAAGTATCTCTAAACGTTTTTTTATAGCGAGAATCATTAACACGCTCACCAAAAACATTATCGATACAATATTTTGTTGGGCGTAAACGCTTGAAAGGTCTATCATAAACAACATCACGTACCATACCTGCCTGAACATCGTATTGCATTCCAAAGAATAAGTGTAAGTTATTACCGAAAGTATTACCATCTCCGGTGTTATCTAATGGCGGAGGAGCTGTATTTGTCAATGGATCAACAGTATATTGTACCGCAAAAATAACTTCACTATTAATTTCACCAGCACCTTGAGCAAATACACTTGCAAAATCTGGAAGCAATTTGAACCCATAATTATTAATTACATTTGAAGCATACGTAGCGGCTTTTGAATAATCATCAGCAGCTTTTGATGATGACATCGCTTTTGCTAAATAAACACGAGCTAACAAATGTTCTGAAGCAGCTTTAGTAGCACGGCCATAGTCTGACGATTTAGCTTTATTTTCTAAATCAGGCAGAGATGCCTCTAAGTCAGCAATAATAGCTTTATACATATCTGCTTCACTCGCTCTAGTTGTTTTTTTAGTTGGTGCTAAAGTTTCTGTTAAACGTAAATCCACTCCGCCCCACTGTTGCAATAACAGAAAATAATAGTGCGCACGTAAAAACTTCATTTCTGCTACTCTTTGCTTTTTCAAAGCATCAGTTATGCCAGTGGCACTTGGAGCTCTTTCAATAACTGCGTTACAAGTATTGATTCCTCTATATAATTCATCCCAAATATTTTTTAACCAGTCTACCTGAGAATTCAATTGGGCATCATAGAAATGAAAGCCTTTGTAGCCTCCATCTGCACCAGTTGCATACAAATCAGTACCATATTCTGTTACTGTTAGCCCTTGCTGTGTACCATAAAAGCCTCTTAAAGTAGCGTATGCCGAGTTAATGGCTGCGTTAAAACCAGCAGGAGTACTGATATAATCATTACTAATACCTGATATTACATTTTCCTTAAGTACATCTTGGCACGACTGTCCAACCAACATAAATGTTAGCAGACTGAAAAATTTCAATGATTTTATATATGTTCTTTTCATTTTTTTATTTTTTTGTTTTTAACTAACTGCTATGAGCATCATTGAGTCAACATTAGCCCATAGTTTACAGCTGAATGCTTAAGGCTAATTAAAATTTAACATTCAAACCAAATGTCATTACGCTAGTAGCTGGTGTAACGTTTCTTTCAACTTTTCCCGATTGTGTTTCAGGGTCAACACCATTGTATTTAGAACGATATGATGACCAAATGAACGGTTGTTGAATACTAGTAAAAAGACGTAGAGACTCTAGTCCCATTTTCTGAGCAATTTTTGTTGGCACAGTATAACCAAAGTTGATATTACGTACTTTTACGAATGAACCATCAAAATTAATAATAGCACCATTATTTACAGGGAACTCTTGGTTTGATTTTGGTTGTGGAAACTCATTTGTAGGGTTGTTTGGAGTCCAATAATCAACTTTCATTTGTTCATAACGACCCGCAAGTTGGTTCAAATCTTGGTGGAAACCACTTACAATCATTTGTCCCTGACGTGCATAAATAAAGAAACTTAAATCAAAACCTTTGTAGCTAAAACGGTTTGTAATACCACCACTCCATTTTGGAATATCAGAACCCAAGATTACTCTATCATCAGCATTGATTTTTCCATCGTTATTAGTATCCTGTACTTTAATCTGTCCAACAGAGCTTCCCATTGCTTTAGCTTGGTCTGCTTCGCTTGTTTGCCAAATACCCAGTTTCTTGTAATCGTAAATTACTGATAATGGTTGACCGATAAACCATTTATTACCAATATCATCTATCGCTCCGTTATACAATGACACAATCTTCTCTGTATTTTTTGTAAATACAAAATCTGTTGTCCATTTAAAACCACCTTTATCTACGTTAACAGTGGTGATGCCTGCTTCAAAACCTCTGTTTTGAGTTTCTCCAACGTTACGAGTCACCGAAGCAAAACCAATAGAACCTGGCAAATAATCTGAAAGTAATAAATCAGTAGTATTTGTTTGATAAAATTCTAATGAACCAGATACTCTACCTCTTAAAAGTGAGAAATCTAAACCTATGTTTTTAGAAGTGGAAGTTTCCCATTTCAAATCAGGGTTACCAATTGTATTCGGACGGTATCCGTAAGCTGGTGTAGCATCCCAAGCATAAGCAGTACGTCCTAATTGTCCTTGAGTTTGATAAGGCTGAACACCTTGGTTACCAGTTGTTCCAATACTTGCACGTAGTTTCAATAAATCAATTACGGTTAAGTCTTTCATGAATGGTTCATTACTGATATTCCAACCTAAAGCAACTCCAGGGAAATTACCGTATTTTGTATTTACCCCAAACTTAGTTGAACCATCACGACGGATTGTTGCAGTAATAAGGTATTTATCTTTATAGTCATAATTAATACGAGCCATAAACGAATTAATAGCCCATTGAATTAAATTACTACCATAGCCTTGGACTGTTCCTGCATTACCAAGATTATAAAACTGTTGTGTTTCAGCTGGTACACCAGACACTGCTAAGGTATTGTATTCAAAATTTTCTTTCTGGATAGACTGTAAAGCAGTAACAGACAAATTATGTACTTTATTGAATGTTTTGTTATAAGTAACAATGTTCTCTAATACCCAGTTAAACCCAAATTGTGTATTTTCAGAGGCAGTAGCATTTCCTCCTTTGTTATTATTTGTCATTGACCCAATAAAACGACCTGCTCTCGAAATAGTCATATCAGGGCCAAAATTAACTCTATATTTTAATCCATCCAAGATTGTAGCCTCTGCATAAATACTGTTAAAAATACGGTATTTCTTAATTTCATCAACCTGAGCGCCCGGTACAATCTCAGCCAATGGGTTTGTCAATAAGGCATCATTCGTTGGCGAGAATTTAATACTTCCGTCTGCATTATAAGGCGTAGCAAGTGGGTTTTGCTGTAAGGTTGCACCATAAGGGTTTAAACTCGCACCATTTCTCACGCTATTTGTCATAAAAGTCGAAATACCCACCTTGATAGTTTTGTTGATTTGGTGGTCTATGTTAGATCTAATTGAATAACGCGTATAATCTAACCCAGGGTTAATCCCTTTGTCTTGAAAGAAACCTGCTGAAATATAAAACTGTGTTTTTTCATTGCCGCCTTGAATACCCAACGTATGGTTTTGTTGAATACCTGTTTGTAGTACTAACGACTGCCAATCAGTATTTCTATTCTGGGCTATACCTTCAGCTACGGCAGGGTCTCCACCCAAAACTGCTACTTTAGAGTCAGCATAAGCATCAGACGTACCCGTAGGAACAGGATTACCATTTATATCTTTATAACCACCCGTAGCACGGTATGCCTCACGTACAAACTCTTGGAATTCAGACCCACTGAAAAGCTTTACTTTATCCAAGGCTTTTGATACACCATAATAGGTATCATAACTAATGGTTGTTTTACCTTTTGTTTTTCCTCTTTTAGTAGTAACAAGAATTACCCCATTGGCACCTCTAGCACCATAAATAGCTGCTGCCGATGCATCTTTAAGTACTTCCATAGAAGCTACATCATTTGGGTTGATGTCTTCATATCCACCTGATGAAAAGTCAAAAGGTCTGTTTGACATTAATTCATTTCTATCACCTGCCATTGGAATTCCATCTACTACATACAAAGGGTTGTTACCAGCGTTGAATGAACGACGACCACGAATCAAAATATTAGGTACAGCACCTGGTTTACTACCAGATTGCGATACGTCAACCCCAGCTACTCTACCTTGCATTGCTTGACCAAGGTTTGTAATTGGCATTTCTGTAATTTGCTTAGCCGATACAGAGCCAATTGCACCTGTTAATTGACTTTTCTTTTGAGTACCATAACCCACTACAACTACTTCTTGTAATGATTGAACATCTGCCTTAAGTACTACATCAAGTGCTGTACGATTATTAATGGCTATTTCTTGCGTTACAAAGCCTACAGCAGAAAACACTAAAACAGATTTATTACCTACAGCAATTTTGAATGTACCAGCTGCATCACTGGTTGTTCCTTTACTTGTTCCTTTTACAGCAACCGTTACACCTGGAATTCCCTGATTATCTTCAGAGGATGTAATTTTACCCGCGATTGTTCGATCTTGAGCATAACCAGTAAATGTATGAGTTAGAAGCAATAAACAAATTGCCCAACCTACATTACTTTTTAATTTTAGTAGAGATTTCATACTCATGTGTTTTTGATTTTTTTAAAATGTGATTAAAATAAATTTGTTTAATTAATTATTGAAATGGTTAAATTGATTCGATTCCAGATTGATGCTACTTCATCTTTCGATAAGCTTTCATCGTGTGTTCGGTTGAGGATTGACTTTGCTAGTTCGATTTCTTGTTGCTTCTGTGGATAACGTTCTAAAAATGCTTGCCAAAATTCTTTACCAACTTCATGATTTTCTGATTGTACCCATTCAATAAAGCAAGTGTCTGATAAAAAATCTTCAGACATAAAATCTTTATACTTTGTAAACCGCTGCTCAAACAATTTTATAAATATTTTAAGTAAAACTTGTATTATGAGCAAAAGCTTGCTTAATCGGTTTTCTACTCAATTATTACTATTTTTTTTAAAAATTGAACACATCTAATATTCAACAAAAAAAAAGAGCCAAAATCGATTGATTTTGGCTCTTCATACGAAAAGTAGATTTATATCATGCTAAAGCGAGTCTTTCTATGGCAATATGTTCTTTTAAAATTTTTAATGCACCAAATATAAGGTTGTAAACCGACTGTGGATTAATCCTCATCATGCTAGATATTTGGTCGGTATCCATATCATGAAAAAACTTCAAAGAGATGGCTTCACGCTGGCGTTTGGTCAAATACTTGAATGATTCCGCTAGGGTATCACTAAAAGTTTGTTCTTCTTCAAAAGCAACCAAACGGTTTTCATGAGAAGTAATAAAATCTGGATTTTCAAGATAATAAGCTTCTTGATGTTGGAAATGGCGTTGTTGTGTTTCCAAATGACGTACCAATTTTCTTTTGATAGAAGCCATTAAGTAATAACGAATAGAAGTTGTTTCACCTAAATTTCGATGATTTTTCCACAATTCTACAAATAAGTCGTGCAAGCAATCCTTAATTAATTCACGATCTGCAGTAATACTTGTACTGTAATTGTACAATAGACTAACATAGTTATGATAAATTGAAGAAAAAGCAGCATGGTCTCCTGCTCTAAATTCATTCCATAATGCAACCTCGTCGATTAGTTTTTTTGTAGTTATCATAGATAAAATAAGAGTATCTGTATAATTTTCTCTTAAAGATATATTAAATAAATATCACTTTTCAAGGTTTTTTTTGAATATTTTTCCGTAAACGTTTACGGAAACGTTTACAGCAAAACTTTTATTAAAAAAGTTTGAAATCGTTAAATTTTATTGTGGTATACGCTTGTCATTATCACTTTTCTAATTCGTTAATCGTTGTAAAATATTCTTTAAGCGAAAAACTAAAAGCGAAATAGGATATTTCTAATTTTGAGCCTATTTTTAGAGCTTATTATTTTATCACAAACAAAAATCAACTAAACATGAAAAAACTTTTTATTACCCTCATTAACATATTACTGTTGGGGTCAATAGTTCATGCTCAAACACAATTCTCCCCTCGCAACGGTGTGCAGGACGAAAGGCTAAACCTTTTTGCTTTCACCAATGCAACAATTGTTGTGGACGCTAATACTACTATTGAGGGAGCAACCTTATTAATTCGTGGTTCAGTGATTGAAGCTGTTGGCAAGGGAGTCGTTATTCCGAGCGGAACCACCGTGACAGATTTGAAAGGAAAAAGGATTTATCCTTCTTTAGTAGAAGCGTATTCAAATTATGGATTACCAGAAATTAAAAGTGAAGGCGGAAGAGGTTTTAGAGCAGACCCTCAGTTTGAATCTAAGAAAAAAGGTGCTTATAACTGGAATCAAGCGGTTTTACCAGAAGTAGATGCTGCCAGTGTTTTTTCAATCAACGCTCCTGCTGCTGACGAACTACGCAAGGCAGGATTTGGCTCGGCTGTTAGTCATGTACAGGACGGAATCGTAAGAGGAACGTCAGCATTTGTTACATTGGGCGACGGGCGTGACCAAGATGCTTTATTGAAAAGTAAAGTTTCAGCGCATTATTCTTTCTCTAAGGGTACTTCTACCCAAGATTATCCCAACTCAATGATGGGTTCGGTGGCATTACTTCGCCAAACATATCTTGATGCAGACTGGTTTAAGAAATCAAAAAACAAAGTTGAGTTTAACATTTCTTTAGATGCTTTCAATGCTAATCAAGGCATTCCGCAAGTATTTGAGGTAGGTGATAAATTAGGAATATTGCGTGCGAATAAAATTGCTAAAGAATTTGGTGTACAGTATATCATTAAAGGGATGGGCGACGAATACCAACGTCTTGATGAAGTAAAAGCAACAGGTGCTACCTTGATTTTACCATTAAACTATCCAACTACGCCAGATGTTGAAGACCCTTATGATGCTTCAGTGGTTTCCTTAGCAGAGATGAAACACTGGGAGATGGCTCCTGCCAATGCTAGTCTTTTATCAAAAGCAGGTGTAAATTTTATTTTCACTTCGTCTAACTTAAAATCAAAAGCAGATTTTATCGCAAACCTCCGCAAAGCCATTGAATATGGTTTAGATGAGAAAGTAGCTTTAGCAGCCATCACATCGACTCCTGCACAATTGATGAAGGTGGACAACTTAGTGGGTTCATTGAAAGCAGGTATGCTAGCCAATTTCTTGATTACTTCTGATAATCTTTTTAAAGATGGCAACGTAATTTATGAAAACTGGGTAAAAGGAAAGCGTTATGTGGTTTCAAATATGAATATCATCGATGTTCGTGCGAACTACGACTTGACAGTTGGCAACAAAGCTGGAATGAAATTGAATGTAACAGGTAAAATAGAAAAGCCTGATTTTCAGATTGTAGTAACAGATTCAATCAAAGTGACTCCTAAAGTAATTAGAACAGGCGAAAACTTTACGTTGACTTTTAAACTAGACCCTAAAAAAGAGAAAGGCGATACTCGTATCAGTACTTACTTTGATGGAAAGAATTTTAAAGGAGATGGACTAGATGCTAACGGACAGGCGATTGCATTTGCCGCTACTTTTAAAGAAGCATTCAAAGAAACACCTGCTAAAGTTGATACGGCCAAAAAAGCAGTTCCAGTAATCGGAAAATTATCATATCCTTTCACTAGCTACGGTACAGAAGACAAACCAAAAGTAGAAACTATTTTAGTGAAAAACGCAACTGTTTGGACAAACGAGAAAGAAGGTATTATTGCTAATACAGACGTTCTATTACAAAATGGTAAAATTGCGAAAGTAGGCAAAAACCTTTCGGAAAGTGGTGCAAAAGTAATTGATGGTACGGGTAAACACTTAACCAACGGTATTTTTGACGAACACTCACACATTGCATTGTTATCTGTAAACGAAGGAACGCAATCTGTGACTGCTGAAGTAAGAATGGAAGATGTTATCAATTCAGAAGACATCAATATTTATCGTCAATTAGCGGGTGGAGTGACTTCTTCTCAGTTATTACATGGTTCTGCTAACTCAATCGGTGGACAATCAGCAATCATCAAATTGAAATGGGGCGAAGCACCAGATGCTTTGAAGATTCCAAATGCTGATGGTTTTATCAAGTTCGCTTTGGGTGAAAACGTAAAACAAGCCAACTGGGGCGACCGTGCTAGAATCCGTTTCCCTCAAACCCGTATGGGCGTTGAGCAAATCATGATGGATGCATTCTTGAGAGCAAAAGAATATGAAAAAGCAACGAAAGCTGCCGCAGCAAATCCAGCACTTGCTCCAGTGAAACGTGATTTAGAGTTAGATGCACTTGTTGAGATTTTGAATAAGAAAAGATTTATTACTTGTCACTCTTATGTACAATCTGAAATCAATATGTTGTTGAAAGTTGCCGATTCATTAGGCTTTAAAGTAAATACTTTTACTCATATTTTGGAAGGCTATAAAGTGGCTGATAAAATGAAAGAACACGGTGCGAATGCTTCTACATTCTCTGACTGGTGGGCTTATAAAATGGAAGTAAAAGAAGCGATACCGTTTAATGCTGCATTGATGACCAAAGTTGGGGTGAATACTTCAATCAATTCAGATGATGCAGAAATGGCTCGTCGTTTGAACCAAGAAGCCGCCAAAACAGTAATGTACGGTGGTATGACAGAAGAGCAAGCTTGGAAAATGGTTACGTTGAACCCTGCTAAGATGTTGCATTTGGATAACCGTTTGGGAAGTATCAAAGTTGGGAAAGATGCTGACATAGTATTATGGAACAACAACCCATTGTCGGTGTATGCTAAACCAGAAAAAGTAATCATCGACGGTGCTACGTATTTCGACCTTGAAAAAGACAAAGAATTGCGTTTGCAAATCGCTGCTGAACGTAATCGTATTACACAGAAGATGTTGAACGCCAAAGCGGGAGGTGCTGCTACCGTGAAACCAGAAGTGAGAAGACCAAGATTATTCGTTTGTAATTCAGAAGGCGATTTAACAGAAGAAACTGGTGCATTTAAAGAAACAGGCGTTTCGCAAGCTGAAGGTCATGACCATGATTAATAGTTGTGATTGAGCGAGTGGTGAATGAGTGATTAAAATTATTTTTAGCCTTTACTCATAAACTTTAAACTCATGAACTCATAGACTTGACTTAAAACATTTTTTCAAAAGAACAGATAATGAAAAACATAAAATACATATATAGCATAGTTTGCTTATTGTTGGCAAACACTATGTTTGCCCAAAACCAAGCCGCAGGTTCGCCCCAAACCAAAGCTATTGCCCTGACAGGAGCTACGATTCATACTGCCGCAGGTAAAGTGATTCAAAACGGTGTAATCGTTTTTGATAAAGGCATCATTACGGCTGTTGGCGATGCTAACACGGCTTTTAACAAAGCTAACACCGAAGTTATCGATGTAGCTGGCAAAAGTGTTTATCCGGGGTTAATTTCGCCAGCAAACCAATTGGGAATGGTTGAAATTGAGGCAGTAAGAGCAACAGATGACCAAGCTGAAATTGGGCCAATTAATCCACACGTTCGTGCGTTAGTTGCTTATAATACAGATTCTGAGTTGATTCCTACGGTAAGAAGCAACGGCGTATTATTGACACAAGCAACACCACAAGGTGATATTATCACAGGGATGTCTTCTATTATGCAACTAGATGGTTGGAACTGGGAAGATGCCGTTTTGAAGAAAGACGATGGCGTGCATGTAAACTGGATTGGTTATTTCAAACGTGAATTTGATTTTTCTACTTTTACAGCCACGACTAAAAAGAACGATAAAAGAGATGAGTTGTTGAGAGAGTTAGATAAAACATTTGATGATGCGATTGCTTATGCACAAATCAAAAATCCTGCGGTAATCAACGTAAAGATGGAAGCGATGAAGGGTCTTTTTGACGGTTCAAAAAATCTATACATTTCGGCTGACTATGGTAAGGAAATTATCGAAGCGGTACAGTTTGCTAAAGCAAAAGGTGTAAAGAAAATCGTTATTATCGGTGGTGAAGAATCATTGTTAGCAGCTGATTTCTTGAAAGAAAACAATGTGCCTGTTATTGTGGGTACAACACACCGTTTGCCTAATAAAGTAGACGACGATACTGACTTGCCTTATAAATTGCCTCAGTTATTGCAACAAAAAGGAGTTTTGGTAGGTTTAGCATATATCGGCTTAAACTGGAGAACACGTAATTTACCTTTCGTGGCTGGTACAGTAGCAGGACATGGCATGGACAAAGAAGATGCATTGAAGCTTATCACGGCTAATAATGCAAAAATCTTAGGGATTGATAAGCTAGTGGGTACTTTAGAAGTAGGCAAACAGGCTACTTTAATCGTATCTGCGGGTGATGTATTGGATATGCGTACTGCGAAAGTAGAACAAGCATTCATTCAAGGTCGCAAGGTAGATTTGGACGACAAACAAAAACGTTTGTACAAAAAATATGCTGAGAAGTATGGTACGAAGTAGTATTTTTTGATTGAAATAAAGGCTCTTTCTGTTATCGGGAAGAGCCTTTATTTTTTTAAAATACTATCTACATTCCGAATAGCACTGCGTTTTTTTCTTCTATCCCTCAAGAAACTGGGGTTTTATGAGGTATAAAAGCTTTTTCTATCGCTCATTGCAAATAGGTTAAATCATTCTTCAAACCAAGAGTCTTGGCACCAACATCACGAAGCTATCTTTCAATTCTTATCTCTAGCGAGGGAATTAATTCCCTCGCTAGAGATAAAATTAAGATTATCAGGCGGATATATAGATAATCAATAGGACTTATGTAGCCAGCTAAGTAGGAAATGATTTGAACATAACATGTAAGAACAGGCATGAAATATTATGGTAAATCTGTATTTTCGTTTCATTATCCACAATCAATCAAAAACAACAATGAAAGTACTGCAAGCACTGCTTATCTCTTTGATTTTTACACTTCCAATTACTGCCCAACAAATCAGCCCTAAAGTACTCAAACAACGCTGGCAAGCTAACTGGATTGCTCCACAAAATGTAAATCTTAAAGATTTTGGCGTATTCCATTTTCGTAAAAATTTTGATTTGAGTCAGAAACCTACAACGTTTATCATTAATGTTTCGGGAGATAACCGCTACAGGCTTTTTGTAAACGGACATTTTATTGGCACTGGACCAGCTAGAAGTGATTTAATGCACTGGAATTTTGAAACCTTCGATATTGCTCAATACCTAACTCAAGGAAAAAATACCATTGCTGCTGTAGTTTGGAATTTTGGCGAATATATGCCTGCTGCACAGATGAGTAATAAAACAGGGTTTATCATCCAAGGAAATACTGAACTGGAAAGTGTTGCCAATACTAATAACAGTTGGAAGGTATTGCAAAATCAGGCCTATAAACCTATCCCTGTAGAAGGTTCAAAATTACGTACTTATATTGTAGTAGGCTGTGGCGAAGAAGTAGATGCCACAAAGTTTCCAAGCAATTGGGAAAAACCATCATTTGATGATAGTCAGTGGCTATCAGCCAGAACTTTAGAACATGGTTATATTTCGGGTACAGGTTCAGGAGCAGAATGGTATTTAGTCCCTCGGACTATTCCACAAATGGAGGAAATCCATCAAAATATTAATACCGTTCGCAGGTTTGAGAGTACAAAAACTATCACCATGCATGATAATTGGTTGAAAGGAAAAGGCTCATTAACAATTCCTGCTAATAGCAAAACCACTATTTTATTAGACCAAACATTTGAAACTGTTGCCTATCCTGAAATCATCGTAAGCGGAGGTAAATCTGCTGATATTACTTTTACATATGCTGAGGCTTTGATTGATGAAAAATGGGTGAAAGGAAACAGAAATGAGATTGAGGGCAAAAGAATCATTGGTATCCAAGATATTTTTCATCCAGACGGGCAAGCCAAAAGCAGTTTCAAACCCCTTTGGTTTAGAACCTATCGCTACATAGAAATTACGATTGTCACCAAAGAACAGCCTTTAGCAATCGATGATTATTATGGATTAAAAACGGGCTACCCGTTTGAAGAAAAGGCGAATTTTTCAAGCAATGACCCAAGCCTACAAAACATCTGGAAAGTAGGCTGGCAAACGGCACGTTTGTGTGCAGGTGAAAGCTATTTTGATTGCCCTTATTATGAACAATTACAATATACGGGCGATACCCGCATCCAAGCTTTAATATCATTATATGTTTCGGGCGATGACCGTTTGATGCGTAAAGCCTTGACCGATTTCAATAATTCTATGACTTCCGAGGGTTTAACCCAAAGCCGTTACCCCTGTAATACGCCTCAAATTATTCCTACTTTCTCATTGTTCTGGGTCTCAATGGCGTATGATTATTGGATGCACCGCAAGGATGATGCCTTTATGAAAACGTTAATGCCAAACATAGAAAAGGTTTTGGGATGGTATGAAAGAAAGATAGACCCACAAAAAAATATGTTGGGAGCGATGAACTGGTGGTCATTTGTAGATTGGGCAAAGCCTTGGAGATGGAATGCTATCTCTGATATTGGTGGAGTTCCTGATGGAGCAACCGATGGAAATTCATCTATTATCAGCTTTCAGTATGCCTATACTTTACGACAAGCGGCTGCTATTTATGAGACTTATGGCGACAAGGAAAAGGCTATTTACTATCGTACTTTAGCAGATTTACTGTCGAAATCTAGCTATGAACAATGTTGGGATGCTACCAAAAATGAAGTGGCTGACACACCTGACAAAAAGGCATTTAGTCAGCACGCAAATATATTTGCTATCCTTGCCAACGCTGTGCCTAAAGCCAATGAAAAGGCTATTATGGACAAGATTTTAAATGACCCAAGTTTAACGCAGGCTACTTTCTATTTCCGCTTTTATTTAACACAAGCCCTCAAAAAAACAGGAAGTGCTTCTTTGTATTATGACACACTAACGCCGTGGCGAGATATGCTCAAGACTGGTTTAACCACTTTTGCAGAACAAGCCGACCCTACTCGCTCCGACTGTCATGCTTGGTCGGCATCGCCTAATTATGATTTTCTAGCGACTATCTGCGGAATCATGCCCGATGTCCCCGGCTTTGAAGAAGTACGTATCCAACCTTCTTTAGGAACCTTAGAAAACATCTCAGGCAAAATGCCACACCCTAATGGAGACATTACTGTAAAGCTAAACCGTAAAGACAAAACAGGTATTCAAGGGGAAGTAACCCTACCTCCTAACCTTTCTGGTAGATTTGTTTGGAATGGCAAAACAGTTTCATTAGTAGCGGGGAAACAGGTGATTGATTTGGAATGATACAAAATTAAGAGAGGCTGTCCAAAAAGTATTTGGCAGCCTCTTTTTAAATACATTCAATCCCTAACTAAGATTCTTCTTCAAAAACTCATTTTGAAACTTTCCTTTGGGGTCATATTCTTTTACCAAAGCCTTAAAGTCATTTAACTTTCCAATTCGACCTTGTAAAACCGTTGCGTCCATCGTAAAGAGTTTTGCCCAATGTGGACGGGCATTAAAAGGTGCTAATTGTTCTTCAAAAAGCGGAAGGATACCCATTACTACGTCTACTTCTTGTTTCCAAGTAGTATGTATGGCTACACACGTTTGATTGTAACATGGACTCATCCATAAATCGTCTGCCTGAATGGCGCGAATTTCTGAGATAAAAATATGCGGACTAACTTTTTCGTGTAGTTTCTCTATCGCCATCATAGCTTCATAGCCGTGTTCGATAGGAACAAAGTATTCCGACTGTAATTCTTTCCCTGCACTTGGCGTAAAACCCATTTTAAAATGTGGCATTCGTTCATACCATACGCCCGGTATACCCAATTGCTCTGTGCAGTTTTCTGCTGAAATTTCTTCTATCGGATGTAGGTTTTGCGTCGCTAATTTTGCCCCAAATAATGCTGCTGGAATTTCCGTCGCATCGTCTTCTTCTACTTTACTTTTTACCCATACTTCATTGATATTTTTATTCTTCCAGTCGGTAAACAAGCTTACACTATAGCCACTCGACATGATGGTCTCGAAGTTCTTTTCTAAGGCGCTCATTGGTAGATTTCGATAAACTACTTGCTTCATTTTAAAGCTCGGTTGCAATGCCAAGGTAATTTTCGTAATTACCCCTAACGCTCCTAGCCCCACTACGGCACCATTAAACTTTTCGCCATCTTTTTCTTTTGAAAGATTGATTACTTCTCCTTCGGCATTTACAAATTCAAAAGCAGTAACGGCAGTAGATAAGTTTCCATTTTTTACGCCCGAGCCATGTGTAGCGGTTGCACAAGCTCCCACTACTGAAATGTGGGGTAAGGAAGCCAAGTTGTGTAAGGCATAACCGTTTTCTTCTAAATAAGGGGCTAATTCTCCATATTGTATACCGCCTTCTACCGTAACAGTATTCGCTTTTTTATCTAATGAGACTACTTTATTGAAGTCTTTTAAGGAAATCTGATTCTCGCTACTATCAGCAATCGTATTAAAAGAATGACGCGACCCTAACGCTTTGAGACTATCGCACTTCTTTACAATTTCCTGTACTTCTTCTACATTTTTGGGATAATAGACATTTTCGGCACTGTATTCTAAATTTTCAGCCCAGTTTTTCAGGTGCGTTTTTGGTGCTGACTTACAAGCTACTAAGCGAGAAAGCACGATTCCTCCTACCATAATTGATGATGTTTTTAAAAATGTTCTTTTTTTCATACGGATAAATAGTTGAGATATTTTGGATAGTAAAGCAATATAAAACTAATTTATATTTCATCCTTAAAAACACAATGAAACCTTAAACTTTCCTCATTTCGCGATGCTTATTTTATGTATTATTCAAAGCTGTATTGATTTTTTTAGCATTTGAAAAAGGATGTTTACCTTTGAGAAAACATTCAAACCAATGGCCAATATCCCTAGTAAAATCCTTATTATTTTTGTGCGTATATATCAAGGACTCATTTCTCCTTTTTTCCCGAATGCTTGTCGTTATACTCCTACTTGTTCGCAATACATGATTGAAGCCATTCAAATCTGGGGATTTTGGAAAGGCTTTCGTTTAGGTATCAAACGTTTTGCCTCTTGCCATCCTTGGGGCGGTAGTGGCTATGACCCTGTACCTCAAAAATCTTGTTGTGAAAAAAAGGACAATTGATTTTTTAGGAAGTTTTTTATTTCTATTTTTGGTTTGAATCTATTCATCAAAACTCAAAATCATGCCCAAAAATCTATTAATTTACGCATTTTTGCTACTAAGTATCTGTGCATCAGCACAAAGCAAGCTCCAGTCTCCAGAAGAGTTTCTAAACTTTAAAAAAGGCGAACGCTTTCTAAGACATCATCAAGTAGTGAGTTATTACGAATATGTAGCTCGCCAGAATCCTAATCAGGTTAAATTGATTCAGTATGGCTCAACGAATGAAGGTCGCCCATTGATGATTGCCATTTTAGCATCGGCTGAAAATTTTGCACAATTAGAAGAAATCAGGACCAATAACTTAAAGTCGATTGGTTTGTTGGAAGGAAAGCCTACTAAAAAACAACCAGCGATTGCTTGGTTGAGTTTTAACGTACATGGTAATGAATCATGCGGAACAAGCACTGCCCCATTTACTTTATACGAGTTGTTGAACCCTAGTAACGAACGTTCAAAAGCTGTTTTGGCCAATACTGTGGTTATCCTAGACCCTAGCATTAACCCTGATGGATACGACCGTTATGTAAACTTTTATAATCAAAAAGTAGGTGCTGTGTATAATCCTAACCCTGCTGCAATTGAACATGCTGAACCTTGGCCAGGTGGCCGTTTTAATCATTATTTATTCGATTTGAACCGTGACTGGGCTTGGCAAACGCAAAAAGAATCGCAAGAAAGAATGGCAGTGTACCGTCAATGGATGCCACATCTTCATGCCGACTTTCATGAGCAAGGTGTAGAAAACCCTTATTATTTCTCACCTTCTGCCAAACCATATCACGAAGACATTACTAGCTGGCAAAGAGAATTCCAGAAGATTTTGGGTGATTATAACAAACGTGATTTTGATAAAAATGGTTGGTTGTATTTCTCAAAAGAACGTTTTGACTTGCTATATCCTTCGTATGGTGATACTTACCCAACTTATAACGGTGCTTTTGGTATGACCTACGAACAAGGTGGTGGCGGAAGAGGAGGCTTAGGCGTTACTAAAAGAGATGGCGATACCCTTACTTTAAAACAAAGAATCGACCACCACTTAAGTACTTCGTTTTCTTGTTTAGAAGCCATTTCAGCGAATGCAGACAAAACCGTTACTGAGTTTATCAAGTTCTTTGATAATGCTCAAAAAACGCCAGTAGGTCAATACAAATCATTTGTTTTTAAAACGAAAGGTAACGAGAGCAGAACACGTGAGTTTTTGAATTATTTAGACCGCGAGAACTTCCAATATGGTATTGCAGGAAAATCATTAGTCGCAGCTGGTTATAGCTATCAGGATGATAAAAATGTAGGTTTCGCCATCGACCCTGATGATATTGTGATTAACTTATTCCAACCTCGCTCTACGTTCTTAAAGATTTTATTAGAACCTAAAACAATGGTTGAAGACTCAGTGACTTACGACATCACTTCATGGTCATTACCGTATGCTTATGGTTTAAGTGCCTTTGCTGTAAAAGATAAAATTACGCCAGCACCCAAGCCTCAGTTTGTCCCTGCTACATCAAAAATAGAAAAACCGTATGCTTATATTGTAAAATGGCAAGCATTCAGTGAGTTGAAATTATTGGCTTCTTTGTTGAAAAAAGGCATCAAAGTTCGTTCAGCAGCCAAGCCTTTTGAAATTGAAAACCAAACGTATAACGAAGGTACTTTAGTAATTACTCGTACAGGAAACGAACGCTTAGGCGATTCTTTCGATAAAATTGTAAGAGCTGAAGCTGATAAGTTCCAAGTAAATCTTTATTCAGTATCTACAGGTATGTCCACTAAAGGTTCAGATTTTGGGTCAGACAATGTTTCTTATTTAGCACCTCCAAGAGTGGCAATTGTTTCAGGTGATGGTGTTTCTGCTACTGGTTTTGGTGGTACGTGGCATTTCTTTGATAAACAACTTGAGTATCCTGCTACAATTATTGGTGAAAACACATTGGGAACAGTTGATTTATCTAAATACGATGTGTTGATTTTAGCAGATGGTCGATACAATAAAATTTTGGATGACAGAAACTTAAGCAAAGTAAAAGACTGGATACGTGCTGGTGGTAAATTGATTGCAATACAAGGCGCATTGAATGCTTTAGCGGGCAAAGATGGCTTTGAGTTGAAACACAAAGAAGAGGATAAGAAAAAGGATAAAGACAAAGAAAACGAATCGGCTAAATTAAAGGTTTATGCCAATGCTGAAAGAGAATCTGTTTCAGAAGAAACACCGGGAAGTATTTACAAACTTTCAATGGATAATACTCATCCTTTAGCTTTTGGTTATGATAAAAACTACTATAGTTTGGTGTTAGAAACAACTGATTTCCAATATTTAACGGATGGTTGGAACGTGGGTGTCACTAAAACCAAAGATTTAGTTGCGGGTTATGTAGGTGTGAAAGCACAGGAAAAACTTAAAAATTCATTGATTTTCGGGACGCAAGATTTTGGTCGTGGACAAATTGTTTACTTAGCTAATGACCCTATTTTCAGAGGTTTCTGGCAAAATGGTAAATTATTGTTTGGAAATGCAGTATTTATTGTAGGGAATTAATTTCCTTCAATTTATTTCATAAACATGAGACATCCCGAATTTTCTCATAAATCTGTAAATTTTAAAAGATTTCAAAGATTTTTGGATGTATACTCGACCTTACTTTTTGTCTTGATACAAAAAGTAACAAAAAAATCAAGAATTCCTAAACTCGCTTCGCTCAAACAGTAGGAATTCGGGAAAAATCAATCACAAAAAAGCGGTCAAAAACTAATTTTGACCGCTTTTTTGTGATTTTAAAATTCGGGATAACTCATGTTTTATGTTAAATTTTCTTGAAAATTAATAGATTTGGATAAAAACCAGTAATCAGAGCAATCCATGAAAAACTCGACCATTAAAATCAATACCATTGATGATTACATCGCAGGTTTCCCTTTGAAGATACAAGAACAGCTACAAACCCTTAGGTTAATAATAGCCGAAGCTGCGCCTAATGCTGAAGAAGGAATCAGTTATGATATTCCTATTTTTAAACTTCATGGAAAACTAGCCCATTTTGCTGCTTATAAAAACCATATAGGCTTTTACCCAGGTGCTTCTGCCATTGAAGCGTTTAAAACAGCACTACATGGTTATGATACTGCTAAAGGAACAATTCATTTTCCCATCAACAAGCCAATCCCCGCTGAGCTAGTCAAAAGCATCATACAATTTAAAGTAAAAGAAAACGTAGTGAAGACTGCTTTGAAAAAAAAGTAGTAGTTTAATAAGGAAGAAATATCATCAACATAAGATTTATAAATACTCTTTAATAAGGCTATCTATTTCTTTTTGAGAGATATTATCCTTCTCTCCTTTGCTATAAATCGAAAATAGTAGAACCGATGTCTCTGTAACTTTTACAAAGGACAACACTCTTGCCCTCCCTGATTTACCTTTATTTTTAGATAAAATAGCTAATCTAATTTTATAAATATCATTACCAAGCGGAGTTCCCATTGTGGGATTTACTTCTAATTCTTCAAATAGTTGTGCCAACTCCACTTTTAAGGATGGGTATTTTTTAACTAGTCTTTTGGCTTCTTTCTTAAAGTTATCAGAAAGTTCAATATTATAATTCATCCAAAAAATCTTTTGCTGATGTAGTTTTTAATTTTCCTTTTTTAAAAAGTTTTACTTCTTCCAATCCTGCTTTGATATTCTCTAAAATTGTATCGTTGATAGGCTCTTCATCTGTCTCAATTCTTTTAACGTAATGAAGGTTTTTCGCCAATTCAATAAAATGACTGTATTCGTTATCCGTTATATATATAGTCGCTTGTCTCATATCATTTACAAACTTATAAATTGTAACTAAAGAATAAATTTTAAAGTAAATTTATTAAAATAATATCATATTTATTCTTTCAAACAAAGAATAATACTCTTATTGATTTGCTCCGATCAAACACTTTCAATTCATTATTAAATGGAAGCTGTTTAAACTTTCCGTTTCTGAGGTGAAAATATTGTATTTTTGAATTGATTTTTTCAAAATTTGCGAAGCATAGCATCGCTACGTTGAGTAAATTTTGGAACAAGCTATTCTAAAAGACTTAGTTTAACCCGAAAGGGAAAGTTTAAACAGCTTCATGATATATTATTTATGCCTAAACCAACAATCCTCTCTAGTTTCTTCAAACATTTTAAAGACCGTATTAACAGGTGCCCCATGGATTAGCCTTGTATTAAATTGAGTTCTTACTAGATAATTAAAAGCTCCCATGTCTCCCGTAAATGCGGTTTTATTGTCATCATTATAGGTTTCGTGAATATACCAGAGCTTATCTAAAAAAGGATTCATAACCTGAACATTTCCACCAATTACCCCACAGTTTAGTAAAGTAGCGTCTTTGAAATTATTTTCATACAAGGCATAGTCGGGTATTTTACTTCGTAAATGACTAGCGTGTTCAATCATCCAATCATTTTCAAGTATTTTGGGTTCATCTCCGCAAAAAAGAGTATCAGGGTTTGTGAGGAATAATAATTCTTTGAAAGGATTTTTTACTACAACCACATCCGAAACATCTGTTACAAAAATACTTTCTATACCTTTTGAATGTGTTTTCAAGAACTCTCTGTAAACATAATAACGAAATACGTTTGGATTAAAGCGAGTATCGTACTTTATGTCAACAAAAGACAGATACTCGCTTTCAAAGGTTTTTTGAGTATTTTCCGAGAAATTATTATGAAATAAAATAGCTTTTAAATTTAATTTCCGGGTTGATGTTGCCCATTTTTCTACCAAACCAAAATCATCATCTTTCAAGATATTGTTACGATTTACATCATAGACTCCTGTAATATGACAACCCAGTATTAGTTCTTCACTAACAATATCAGTATGATTTAGAAAGGGATTAGACAAGGGCATTTATTTTTTTCTTCATGGTTGAACAGATACTACTCGAAATGTTTCTGTAATAGATATAAGTTCTTAAATCTACTTTTTTAACATTATACCTTTGGGCGGCACTTTCATAAAAATAAGAATCTGCTGAGTAAATATCTTGAAATTTCAACTTGTCAAATACTTCCTTTTTTCCAAAAAGTGTTGCGAACAAAATACAATCATCTACATGGATAATTCGATTAAGATTATATTTATCAGGTACATAATAGTCATTTTCGTTATCAACGATTGTCTTAGTGGTAGAAGCAATTAAGTCGTTTCCTTTTATTTCGTTCAAACAGGCTCGTAAATGATTCGGCTTATACTCGTCGTCTGCATCCAGAATGGTAATATATTCCCCACGGCTATAAGATATGCCTCTATTGATGGCATTGGATTGCCCCCTATTTTTATGGCGTAGGTAAACCACTTTATCTTCGTGTATTTTGGCATAATCAAGCACTTGATAGTGAGTATCGTTATTACTGCCATCATCAATGATAATGAGTTCAAAGTCTTGATAATCTTGATTGAGTACAGAATCTATCGCCCTTTTTACTAATACAAAATCGGTGTTGAATACCGACATCAGTACCGAAATAACTATTTTGTTGTCCATAATTTAGTACCATAGAATATTCAACCTAAAGGTAATAACAACATTTAACAGTTATATTAAATTAGCGTAATGTTAGTGGCTACAAATTTTAAATCTTTATAAATGGAATTAAATTATGAAGCGGTTTAAACTTTCGGATTTTGAGGTGAAAGTATTGTATTTTTGAATTGATTTTTTCAAAATTTGCGAAGCATAGCATCGCTACGTCGAGTAAATTTTGAAACAAGCTATTCTAAAAGACTTAGTTTAACCCGAAACGGAAAGTTTAAACAGCTTCTATATTTAATTACACCTTTTTAATATTCACATAAAAATTATCATCAATTTTTATGTCTTTAATTCCTTTAATGCTTTTCCAAGTTGTAGTTGGCTGAATAAACTGATACTTACCTGTGGCATTTTCTATTTTGATGGGCATATTAAAACCATCAATGCAGGTAGTCCAGCGGTAGGATACCGCTCCATTCTCTACTTTATATTCCAAAGTAGGGATTTCGGTATTTCTAAGGTATTGATCAAAAACTTTACTTAAATTAATCCCTGATTTTTTGGAAATGTAGGTCTCTATTTGCTTGGTATCTACTGTTTGGTGATAAAAATCTTTGTTCAGCCCTACCAGAATTTGTCTCCATTTTTCATCATTATCAATAACCTGTCGGATAGTATGCAACATATTTCCTCCTTTGTAATACATATCTCCGGAACCTCCCTGATTTACTTCATAGTCACCAATAATAGGCTCTTTGTTGCCAATTAGTTTCCTACATCCCTTCACATAAGCCGCCCCAGCTTCTTTGCCGTAATGATACTCAGTAAAAAGGCTTTCTGAATAATTAGTAAAGCTTTCATGAATCCACATATCAGCGATGTCTTTATCCGTAATATTGTTAGCAAACCATTCATGTCCAGACTCATGAATAATGATAAAATCCCATTTCAGCCCCCAGCCTGTTCCCGATAAATCTCTCCCTAAATAGCCATTAGCGAAATGATTACCGTAGGTAACAGAACTTTGGTGTTCCATGCCTAAATAGGATACTTGTACTAATTTATAACCGTCTTCATAAAATGGATATGGTCCGAACCAATGTTCAAAGGCCTTGAGCATCATAGGTACTTGTTTGAATTGTACTTTGGCTTTTTCTAGGTCTGCCGGTAGCACATAATAATTGCAGTCTAAATCGCCTTTTAGTCCTTTATATTTTTCCGAGAAATGCACGTAATTTCCGATGTTGATATTTACACCATAATTGTTGATTGGATTAGCAACGAACCAATCGAACGTGCTTGTCTCATCAGGATTATCGACTACTTTCAACAATCGTCCGTTTGAAATATCCTGTAAGCCTTTAGGCACTGTGATAGAAATGAGCATACTGTCGGCTTCGTCATACATGTGGTCTTTGCATGGCCACCAAACGCTTGCACCTAAGCCTTGACACGAGGTAGTAATGAACCATTTACCCTCAGCATCTTTCTTCCAAGAAAAACCTCCATCCCAAGGCGGGCGACGAGCTATTCTTGGTTTGCCTTCATAGAATACCGTGATAGATTCTGTTTTACCTTTCACCTGCTTTTTTTGTAATTCAACAAAGAAAGCATTCCCATCTCTTTTATAATGTAATGATTGTCCATCCTGAATCACCTTAGTGATTTGCATTGGGTTTTGTAAATCAATTTGTATTACCTGCGCGGGTTTTAATACTTTATAGGTAATCAAATTATTCCCAGAAATGGTACTGTCGTTGGGTTGAACTTTTACACTGAGGTGATAGTATTGAAGATTCCACCAAGCTCTTTCGGGGGTAATACTACCTCTAAGCGAATCTTGTCGCGTATATGCTTTTTTAGGTTGGAATAACTGCGAAAATCCTAAAAAGCTTAGGGTACAGAAGCATAAAGTGATAATGAATTTCATTGTTGTTTGTTGATTTTTGGGATTTCAGGATTGTTAGATTTTAGGATTAATGGACTTTAGGACTTTAGGACTACAGGACTACAGGACTACAGGACTTTAGGACTACAGGACTTTAGGACTTTAGGACTACAGGACTTTAGGACTACAGGACTTTAGGACTTTAGGACTACAGGACTTTAGGACTACAGGACTTTAGGATTTTTGAGACGCTTAAATTGTTCATGTCCTTAAGTCCGAAAAGTCATCAATCTTTCATGCTTAAAGTCATAAAGTCCTTTATCCTAAAATCCTCTAGTCATAAAGTCTCACAATCCTTAAGTCCAAGAGAAAAACTAAGCTACCTCCACAATATTTCTTTTCTTTTCCACAGTCAATTCCTTTGGTAGGGCTGCTAAGATACATTCTTTTAGGGCTTTTAGGATGCCTAATTTCGCAAAATTTTTGTGCGCTACCAAACTCACTTCTCTGACAGGCGCTGGTGATTTAAAATGACGTATCAATTTTAATCTTTCATCATCAAAATCCATGGTTGCCAGTTCCGGTAAGATAGTGATACCTTGGTTTCTTTCAACCATCTTTCGGAGGGTCTCTAAGCTACCAGCCTGATATTCAAATTGATTTCTGCCGATAGATTTACGCTTTAATTCACATAAATTCTCAATCTGCGAACGTAAACAATGTCCTTCCTCCAAAAGCCATAATTCCTTGGGGTTAATATCTTCCGAAAGTGCATATTTTTTCTGATAAATCGCATTTTCTTTTGACACATATAAAACCAATTCTTCGTAATAAATGGGATATTCTACAATATTGGGCTGTTGGAGAGGCGTAGCGATTAAACCCAAATCAAAATCATCATTCTTTAAGCCATGTACAATTCTATCAGTAGTAAGTTCTTTAATCTTTAGTTCAACATTCGGATATTTTTCAAGAAAATTAGCTAAAAAAAGTGGTAACAGGTAGGGAGCAATGGTAGGAATAACCCCTAAACGGACTTCACCAGTTACATCGTGTTTCCCAGAATTGACAGCATCTTTGATTTTATAAAATTCAGCAATAGTAATACGAGCTTGTTGAATAATTTCTAATCCAATTTGGGTAGTTACTACTGGTTGACGACTCCTATCAAAAATTTTCACACCCAATTCATCTTCCAGTTTTTGAATTTGCATACTCAAAGTTGGTTGAGTTACAAAACAACTATCAGCAGCTTGCACAAAATTTCTATGATTTTCGACGGCAATTACATATTCTAATTGTGTAATAGTCATGTTATTAAAAGAAGTTATAAGGAATATCTATGTAAATATCAATATTATCAATTTGTTTACAAAGAGATTAGTGAGCAACTTTGTAAAAGAAAAAGAAATATTACTTTTTAAATGCGGTAATACTTAATTTCTTTCTAAAAGAACTAAAAATTGTACAATTTCTATATTTTAATTAAACAGAAAACAAAAAAATCATGTTATCATTAGGCTCAACATTCCCAAAATTCCAAAAAACAGCAGTAGTTTCTCTTGAAAAAGGAAAAGAATTTTACGATATTACTTCAGAAGATCACAAGAATGCTGACAAGTGGTTAGTGATGTTCTGGTGGCCAAAAGATTTCACTTTTGTTTGTCCTACTGAAATTGCTGCTTTCAATGCGAAATACGACGATTTCTCTGATCGTGATGCTATATTAATTGGTGCTTCTACAGATTCAGAATTCGTTCACTTAGCTTGGAGAAACAATCATGACGATCTTCGTGGATTAAAATTCCCTATGTTAGCTGATACTTCTAAATCTTTAGCTGAAGAATTAGGTATTTTAGAAGCAAACGAAAAAATCGCTTACCGTGTTACTTATATCGTTGACCCACAAGGAATTATCCGTTGGGTATGTGCTAACGATTTATCTGTTGGCCGTAACGTTGACGAAGTATTAAGAGTTTTAGATGCACTTCAGACAGACGAACTTTGTCCTTGTAACTGGAAACAAGGCGAAGAAACTTTATCAGTTTAATTTCCCAATTAAGAGGCTTTAAATACATAAAGCCTCTTAATTTTCACCTCTTCAAATTAAAATCATGTTCGGAACAGTTAGTGAAACTAAAAATAATCTGTTGGCAGAAGTAAACCTTCCTTCAACATTTGAAAGCCTTTTCCTTGATCGCTTAAACACAGCCGACCACCGTTATATCAAAGACCTTAAAATCAATGTTTCTAACGCTTTGAAAGCACAGACTTTGAAAGAAAAAGAAGCCGTTTTGTTAGCGTTATCAGTAGCTATCAACGAGAAATCAGGTACTTTGATTACTGCTTTGGAAGAACTTGCAAAAAGCAAAGGAGCGGAAGAAAAAGAACTTTTAGAGGTTGCCGCTTGCGTATCTTTAATGAATGCTAATAACGTATTGTATCGTTTTCGCCATTTTATGGATAAAGAAACTTACAATAACATCCCAGCAGGTGTCAGAATGTCAATCATGATGAACCCTGTGCTTGGTAAAGAATTCTTTGAATTATTAAGCTTAGTTATTTCAGCGATTAACGGTTGTGAAATGTGTGTTACCTCACACGAAGCATCCGTAAAATCTCACGGTGCAACAGAACAGCGTATATTTGATGCCGTTCGTTTGGGTGCTGTTATCAAAAGCTTTATTACTTTGTTGTAATCTTGCCAAACCACTTTTAATTCCCCGCTAGATGAGGGTCAGTGCAAGCTGGCTCTTTATTTTTTGCCTTCTCCTATAATCTGTTTGTTGATAATACTTAACCAAACATTTCTGCCCGCACAGTTCCAATGGGTATCACTTTTCAGATAATACTTTTCAGGTGATTTTCTGAATATTTCATACGTATCGATAACGGGAACGCTCAAAGCTGGATTGCTTTGAATACGCTCTATCAAATGATTATATTTTCCTAAATCGGGCGATTGTACACTTACTTTGTTGGGAATAATGGATAAATACACTTCATCAAAACCCGCCTTTAAATATTTTTCTTTACTGTTGTTAGCATGAGTAACGAAGGTATCAATCAGGGCATCGGTCACAGGGAAAAAAGCAGAACGCCCGTGGGTACTATCGGCCTCCTCCATATAAAATAAATGCTGTTTATCTGGCGACAATATCACTTTAGGCTCTATTCTATCAAAGAAAACCAACGTCATTTTAGCTTTCAATTCTCTGAACCAAAGAAATATATCATAATTGAATAAGGTATGCTCAAGGCGTTCTTCTGTGCCAGGAGGGAATATTACAGGGGATACATTATCCCATCCTCTAATTACTTTTTGACGAAAAGTTAAGTGTGGTTCTTCCACTTTTCCTACAGGTTTTTCACAACGGAAATTATCTACATCTTTTGAAAGATGTTCTTTCGCTGACCTTTCTACTGATTCCAAAATCAAGATATTCCTTTTAGTGCTATCTAATTGAATATAGGCATCTTTTGCCCAATGGATATAAGTGTATTTCCCAGTGTTAAAATCTGTTTTATTGACTCTCGCTTCCTCTGAAAAGCTATCTCCAATAATGTATAAATGTACATTAGAGGTATCGCTATTTAAAGGTTTTGAATTTTCATGACAATTTTCTGCTTTTTGTTTAAACTCAGGCAGATACGAAAGTCGGTACAAATCACCAAACCGATAATCATCTGGAAACAGTTTGGTACTCATGTAAATGGCTGGAAAGTATGCTTGTAGCCATAGAAATATGGCTAAAATGAGTACTGAATATTTTAAAATACTTTTTAACATAGTTATTTATTAGCTTTCAGACTTCGGCAATCGGTCATCGGATTTTAGCTTTTATATTTCGGATGTTGGACTTCGGGTGCTAGCTTTGAGGCTTTACTCAAATATTCATAATTTATACTGAAATCAAATGTCCAAAAGCTGACAGCTGAAATCCGAAAGCCAAAAGCCCTCTTAAAATTGAAAATAGATAAAATTATTGGTATTGAACACCCCAAAGTAATACACCAATATCATTATGACCGACACCAAACTGTAAAACTTGATATTGCTTTGTGTATTGATATAAAAATACCTTAATTCTTTCCATAATAATAATATAATCAACCCCAAAGAAAATAGCATTTCAACGCCATTCAGAGGCGTTTCTAATAAATCGTTTGGCGAAGAAAAGGCTATTTTTTTCAGAATCAACAAGGCATCCGTCGTATTTTTTGCTCTAAAGAAAACCCAAGCCAACATCACCAATATAAAGGTTGTAATCAAGTTGATGCCTTTTCCTAACGTATTTTGGGGCAAAGTTAATTTGGGGAAATATTTATTTCTAAAAGCAGCTATCACCAAGTATAGTCCGTGTAGAGAACCCCAAATGACAAACGTCCACTGAGCACCATGCCACAAACCACTCACCATAAAAACCACAAATTGATTGAAATATTTACGCCATTCGGCTACACGGTTTCCACCTAAAGGGATATAGAGGTAGTCACGAAACCACGTAGAAAGAGAAATATGCCATCTACGCCAAAATTCTGAAATAGATTTTGAAAAATAGGGACTTTTAAAATTCTCCATCAATTCAAAGCCCATTACTCTGGCAGAACCCAAGGCAATTTCTGAATAGCCCGAGAAATCGCAATAAATCTGAAAGGTATAAAAGAAAGTGGCGACCAAAAGCGATAGTCCATTTTTCTCAGCAGGATTGCCATACGCAGCATCTACGACCATAGCCAGTCGGTCGGCAATTACCACTTTTTTAAACAACCCCCAAGCCATCATCATGAGCCCACTTTTTACTTTCTCCCAATTATAGTGATGCTTTTCATAAAATTGATGAATCACATTCTGGGGTCTTTCGATGGGGCCAGCTACCAACTGTGGATAAAACATCACATAGAGCGCATAAATCCCAAAATGTCTTTCAGCCTTTTGATTACCTCTATACACTTCTATCGTATAGCTCATTGCCTGAAAGGTATGGAAAGATAGCCCGATGGGTAACAGAATTTTCAGATAAGGTGCGGGATTCCTTACATGAATAAAATGTAAGAGGTGGGTAATATTGGTATTAAAAAAGTTGTAATATTTAAAAATGGCCAAGATGCCAATATTGGAAATCAAACTGATAATAAGGAGGAGTTTCCTGCTATGTCCTTTTGATTGTTCTATATAAATACCCGCAAAATAATCGATAATGATGGTAAAAAACAGGATTAAAATATAGATAGGTTGAAAAACCATGTAGAAATAACAACTTGCAAAAAGCAGTAATCTCCAACGCCCATTCCAACCCAAAGACCAGTAGCCAAGCGTAACGATGATAAAGAAAATTAAAAAATGAATAGAATTAAAAAGCATATTAACGAAGTTTCACCGACCAGTTTTCAAAAGCAGTAGGCGTTGTGATATCAATGATTAATTTTTGATACGATTCTGAATAGGTTAGTACTGGATAGGACGTAGAAACCAGTGGCATCCCTCCTACGTAACTCCCATTTTCATCAAAAAAACGATAGTTTGTATAGCTGTTAGTCAAAGCAAAGTACTTTCCTCCAATGCCCAGATTATAATATTTCAACCGTTTTACCCCATAGGTTTCCTCTTTGATGGTAAATATTTCACGTTCAGTTTTATCAAGTACTACGACATCTTTACCATCCGTTTTCATAATGACCCAATCAGCATTGCGTTGGTCGGCACATAAAAAGAATTTAATCTCAATACTCGGTCTTAACAACTGTTTTTTCTCCATAATTTTTCCAGACAAACTTACGCTAAATAATTCTCCATTTTCGCTCAAAGCCTTTATTGAAATCTTCTCTCCAGAACCTTCTAATATTGCCGGGCCATTGAACGTACGGTTTAAGGCAAGCGGAAAACCATTAGCAATATTTCCATCTGCATCTTGCAAAGTAAGTTTGCCTTTTTTATCTAACAAAATAGCATATTCAACCCCTCTTAGGATAACAGTTGAGATGGGTAAAATATATTGTAATCCGCTGACAGGCTTATAATGAAGTTTTAAGCTCAGCGAAGATTTATCTATTTTAAAGGACGCTGCATTGGCAGTAAAAAGTGTTGTATTGAATTTTCTATCCGTTTCTTTATCAAAAAGAATAAAATCGCTTATTCTCGTACCCGTATTATTGGTAATAGGGTGTACCTCAAAACCTCCTTCGTTTTTAGTAAGTATGTAGATTTTTGTAGGGCAAGCCAATAATAACTGTTGTTGAGCAGTTGGCAATATTTTTACATTTTTTATTTCTCCTACTAATTTGCCACCTAGCTGATATGACCAAACCGTTTTCCCTCCTTTGAGATAATGAATTTTATTATCATCATCCTGCACGAATACCTCTTGTTTTTTTGTGGAAGGATTGATAATATAAAATGGTTTTGCTGCTGAGTCTATCTTAATGCTTGATAGTTTCAACCATTTATTGGAATATTTCTTGGATGGCTGTGATAAAGATAAATTTTTGAAAAAACGAAGCGAAGTTTTTTGCTGATTGACTTCAAAAATACATACTTGAATACGATTTAAAACACTTTCATTCTCAGCAAATTTACTAGCCCACGCATTTACCAACGACTTATTAAAGCCTAGCAATGCTTTATTAGTTTCTGTAATAAGCGTCAAGTTGGCAGGTTTACATTTTTTAATCAGGGCTTGATTCTTGGATGAATTACTCCAAACATCGCCTTTGCTCAAAGTAAGTAAATAGCTTTGCATAGCCGATAGGCTATTCGTCAGGATGACATTGCTTTTGTATTCAGTAAAGTAGCATTCCTCAAAACCGGCAAAATATTCCCCAAAAAGCATGCTTGGGAATTCTCTGATTCCCAAAGATTTTATGGGATAACCACCGTATTCAACAGTTACTACATTGGCATTTTTCTCTTTAGATACTTCAACAGAAGTATTTTTTAAGATGTCTAGCAGCTTATTATTTCTTAGGATTAATGCTTTTCCGTTGAATTTTTCATCGCCTTCATCAAAACCAGTAAACACAATTTCACTTTCCAAGTTTTGATAAATATCACTATAATTAACCTTGAATGCTGCCTTTACGGTATTCCTTAAGGTATTTAATTCTTTGTGGTTGCCAAAATATTTTTTGAGGTTTTCTTCAAAATTTGTTTGATTGTCTATCGGAATATGCAACAAAAATGATGAAGTATTGGGAATCATGCTCAAGGTCTCTATCTTCTTAGGAGTTTGCCCTTCAAAAAAAATATCATTTGGGCTATTGCCTATCGCACTAATAATAGATTTGTCAGATTCAAAACCAGAGAAATAATCAGAGAATAACTGCGTAAACTGTGATGCACCTTTATCTTTATGGGTAGATATTTTATTAATAAATTTACTTATCGCATTCTTATTCAAATGTGTAGCCGTGGTTGCTACATCATTATTAATGCTAAGCACATTTGAAATTTCTTTAATCCAAGTATTTTCGCTAGGCAAGATAGATTCTTCAATCAAGATACTTGACGAACTAAAAATCAAAATATCATTTTGGATGATAAACGACAGGACTGATTTTGTGGTAGAATCTATTACTTCTGCTATTCTGTAGCCACGGGTGGTATGATAAATGATTCTACTACCAGAGATATTTTCTTGAAGCTTAGAGATTTTATTGACTAAAACAGCATCATTTTGGGTAAGAGGCAGATAAGTAATATAATTTAAGTCTGCTTTTACTTCTGGCAATAAGGCAAAATATAGCATTTTACCTTTCAACAAGTCTTTTACTTCCTCTGTTGAAAGCCCCATTTTCTTCAACAAGCTAAACTGGTTTTCGACCCTTGAAAGCAAAGGAATTTCAGCAAAAACGATTGACTCAGGATAGCCCGAAAGTTCATTGGTTTCTAATAATAGCAATGTATTATCAGGAACAAAACGTTTTAGGGTATTTAAATAGGGATTTTTCTTTTGAAAAAAAAGATAGCTACCAATTCCTAAAATGGCTATTGCAAGGAAAAGTATTACCTTATTTTTCATAATGTTATCATTTTAATGGATAAAAAGATTTATCCAAAAACTGTTTTTACTCGCACTAATGCAGACGCCACCACTTGGTGCATATCATAATATTTATATTCAGCCAAGCGACCACCAAAAATTACATCTTTTTCCTCAGTGGCTAATGTACGATAACGTTTGAACATCTCTGTATTCTTATCATCATTAATTGGATAATAAGCCTCCATGCCAGAAGTCCATTCACATGGATATTCTTTAGTAACAACCGTTTTAGGCTGTTTTCCAAACTCAAAATGCTTGTGTTCAATAATCCTTGTATAAGGAATATGAGCTTCGGTATAATTTACAACGGCATTACCTTGATAATTTTCTTGATTAATTACCTCATTATCAAAACGCAAGCTGCGGTATTCTAACTTACCAAAACAATAATCATAATACTCGTCGATATGCCCTGTAAAAACAATTTTATCAGCAATTGCTTTAAAAGCTTCGCGGTCAGCGAAATAATCCGTTGAAGTTCTTACTTCAATATCTTTCAATAACCCTTCTGTAAGTTTGTTATACCCACCAATCGGGATACCCTGATATTTATCGTTGAAATAATTATTATCAAAGGTAAATCTAAGTGGCAATCTTTTAATGATAAAAGCAGGCAATTCAGTTGCCTTCCTGCCCCATTGTTTTTCGGTATAACCTTTAATCAATTTATGATAAATATCGGTTCCTACCAAAGAGATTGCTTGTTCTTCAAGATTTTGTGGGTCAGTAATGCCCGAAGCTTTTACCTGTTCATTGATTTTATTCTGTGCTTCCTCAGGGGTTTTTACTTTCCATAATTGATAAAAAGTATTCATATTGAAGGGTAAATTAAATAATTCACCTTCAAAATTGGCCAATGGAGAATTGGTGTACCTGTTAAATTCAACAAATGAATTTACATAGTCCCAAATAGCTTTATCATTGGTATGGAAAATATGAGCTCCATATTTATGAACATTAATGCCTTCTACTTCTTCACAATATATATTGCCTCCTAAATGTGGCCTTTTATCTATCACAAGGCATTTCTTACCTCTTTTGTTAGCTTCATGAGCAAACACAGCACCAAACAAACCTGCACCAACTATCACAAAATCATATTCTTTCATCGTTACGCAGCTGGTTCTATTTTAAATTTTTGATATTATTATTTAAAGTAAGTCTGAAATTCAATAATTCATTGAATGATTGCCAACATACTTTTAACAACTTCATTTTTCGGATGGATACCTCCCCTGTAGCTCTCTCTTTATGGACTATCGGAATATTGAACAACTCTTGCCCAGCCTTTTTTGCCATAATTGCCAGAAAAATATTGGGAGCAAAAGGTACAGGATTAGGCAATTGAGACAACAATTTCTTGAGGAAATCACCTTTGATTAATCTAAAAGGAATGTTAGAGTCCATGATAAAAGTACCATATACAAAAAACATACTATATCGCAAGATACGGGTAATAAATAATCTAAAAGGGTCGTCGTGTCTTACTTCTCTATGCCCTAAAATAAAATCAGACTGATGGCGTTTTTCCCAAAGTAATTTCAAATCTTGTGGAATGAATTGATCATCCGAATCAGTTTGGAATACATATTCGGCATTCAGTTCAACAGCTTTTTGATAGGCATGCACTACGGCATTACCATGCCCTCCATTTTTTTGATGAACAACAATAAGTTTAGGATATAATGGTTGCAAACCATCTAAAATTGCACCAGTATTATCTTTTGAACCGTCATTTACCACGATAAGCCTAGTTTCTTCTAAAGTAAATTCACTATCTAAAAAATCTGACCAGATTTTAACTACTTCAGCCATACAATCTTGTTCATTGTAGGCAGGCATGACGATGGCTAATTTGATACTCATTCAGTATTTCGGTAAAAATAGATTTAATAAATTGATTTATAATAGCAAAAAAAGCATAGGATTGAAAATTAGGGCTAGCATTCAAACTACAAAAATATCGAAACATCGGTACAAAACCGATTTTAGCATAATACTTTATCGTTAACAACTTAATATTTTGTGCTTAATAGGTAAAATATTTCTTTAAATGGTTAATGGGTTTCTCGATAATAAACCAAGACAGTGTTGCGATAAAGACTGTTATTCCTAAAAAGTATAGGAATTCAAAACCTATATTGAGGGTAAACAGTGGAAACATTCTTTGAATTTTATGAAGTCCTCTCAACACAATACTTGTCTGAGGAGTATGATAAAAATTGTAAACAAAGTTGTGATACAAATAAATACCATAACTTATACGTCCCAAATATTGAACGATAGGTTGCTCAAAAAACCATTTCAAAAAGCCTTTGTATTCACTAATTGCTTTGGCAATCAAGAAAAAACAGAAAGTTGCACCCAAAAAACGTTCTGTTACCAACTTCCCAAAATTCTCTACCTCGCCTGTTGTCTTTTGCTGGATAATGATTAAGCTTACACAGATAGCATAAGCAATAAAACTAAGGATGATAAACTTAGTCTGTGCTAATTTATCAAACACCTCATTCTTTTTGAAGGTAAAATAGTATGCCATCAATCCCCCTAAACCAAAACAATCAAGAGCAGTAGGCATCAACACATATTGCACTAACCAAGGCGTTCCGTTGAAGTACAGCCACAACCGGGTAGCAATAGCAATAACAATCATTGCTCCCAATAATTTCAGGTAGTGGCGGGTAGGTAGAAAAAGTATCAGATAAGGGAATACTAAATAATATTGCTCTTCCACTGCCAACGACCACAGGTGGTCTATCGTACCCATCCAGTGTTGATTAATAGCAATGTATAAGTTCGTGCTGTAGGTTAAGCACCAAATTAGCGTTTCACGAACAGGGGGAATATTAAAATAATATAAAGCAAAAATTGAGAGAAAGTAAATAGGGAAAATTCTGATGCTTCGTCTAACAATAAATTGTTTTACAGAAAACCAATGGCTTCGCCCTGTTCGGTCATCTTTTAATTTACTTTGTATTAAAATTCTGGTAATTAAAAACCCACTTAATACAAAAAACATCGTTACACCAAGATGTCCTAATGGAAGGGGATTTCTTTCTGCCATCCAATGGTCAATCAACACCAACATAACTGCCAAAAAACGAATACCATCGAGTTGAGAAAAATATGTTTCTTTTTTAGAATTTATCAAACTAATATTATCCATTCTTTACTTTATTGATAATGAATCGTTTAAATAAAAAGATTCGCCCTTATTATTTTTCTGCATCCAGATACCCAATTGATAATTCCCAACAAGTATCTGTTTTCTAGTAAAATCACCAATAAACCCATTAGTCCATAATTGACCTGTCTGCAGAAAATTCTTTATACTATTTCTTCTTTGATTAGTTGGTAAAATATAGGTATTATCATGTGACTGTAATAATAAATAAACACCATCACATTGATTCTTTTTCAAGTAACTTTCAGTACTATTTTCTATGACAAATAAAAATAGTGTTGATTTTTTTAAACTATATTCTTCACCCCAAATAGGAGAATTAGCTATTGGTTTTTGAAACTGTGGCAAAAATTCATCAAACCATAAGGGTGATTTTTGGTAAACTAAAATACCGCTTTGTATTGGTTTATTTATATTTGCCATTATATCATTAGCAAGTCCACAATTTCGCGTTTTGTTTAAAGCTACTACATCATAATTACTTTGATAATTACTGATTAAATTATAGCAAATAGCAATCAATAAAACAGGGAAAATTATTTTGTTTGTTATTCCTACCTTCAAATAAAATAAGGCTGCAAAATAAAGATTGATAAAAAGCAAAATTGAATATAGCCTATATCGACTTGCTAACAAGGAATTTTGTCCAAAATTAACCCTAGTGATAACTACAATTACAGTTGTAACTAAAATAAAAAGGATACTGCCTAATATAAATAGCTCTACTTGATTCAATGCTTTATTAGGATAAAATAATTTACTCCTAAAAATTGAAGTCCTAAAAAAGAACCCTATTCCTAAAAATGCTATGAATCCAGCAGAAGTAGTAAATATGTAACGAAATGAGTAGTTACGAAAAATATCTAAAGCTGCCCCTAAAAATGAGAAGAAGCCTATTAAAATATCTTTTGATGTTACACCATTAAAATAATTTATTGTTGGCGGTGATATGTAACCATAGAAATAACTCCCTAACAAAAACAAAGAAAAAACACTAAAAATCAAGCAATCTTTAATTCTATTCTGTAATAATAATAAAATCGATGCTACAATTGAACCCAAAATACCATTCCCGCTCGTGTATGTTGCTAGAAAAGCAATTATAAATGAAAAATAAAAATAATTTCGTTTACTTGAACTAATCAGGTAAAACAATATCAAAACAAATAGAATTACTCCATAGTTTTGAACAGAAGCCATTCCCCAAAATGAGTTTTCAAATATTTGAGTATTAAAAATCAAAAATGAAAGTGATACAAAATATTTAAAACTTAAATTAAGCTGTTGGAATACCTTGAAGTAAATCACTAAGATACCGACTAGAAAACTATTGCCAACCAGCATCATCCATTCATAATCTACATTACCCTTGATTGCATAAATTAACAAAGCAACTACTCTATCAGTTAAAATTCTATGCTCGTTGTGCTGACTAAAAAAAACGCTTATTTTATTAAACCCATTACTATTATTATATAGAATTGGGATAAAACTAAAAAAAGTAAAGTCATCAAGAAAAGGGATATTTACCGCATATATAATAAAAGTATAGAAAAATAAAAGAATAGGTAAACATGCTATAAAGTACCAGAAAAAAGTAATAGGCTTAGTTTTTATGGGGGATATAATCATAACAGATAATGGGTTACAGTAAATTAATGTATAGCAATATCGTTTTGATTAAGTCTTAAGTATATAATCAACTTATCCTAAAAATTAAACCTAAAAGAAATAATATCATCAAATAATTTTATTATTTATACAACAAATAGTTATTGAAGCTGTTAAAACTTTCCCTTTCGGGTTAAACTAAGTCTTTTAGAATAGCTTGTTCCAAAATTTACTCAACGTAGCGATGCTATGCTTCCCAAATTTTGAAAAAATCAATTCAAAAATACAATACTTTCTCCTAAGAAACTGAAAGTTTAAACAGCTTCATTATTAAAAAATATCCAATAGCAATCTAAGCTTTTCAGCAATATTTTTTTCGTCTAATCCTGATTGCGCCTGATGAAAACCTTGGTCTCCATAAAAACCATCAGGGTATCCTTCTGCCCGTAGGCTTATAAATTTATTTAACGAAATCCCGTTTTCCAACAACTGAATTGATAGCTGTTGTGCTAATCCACCGATACTTACGTGTTCTTCTACTACGAGTACATTTTTAGCTTCTTGTATGATAGCAAAAGCTTCCGATTCTACTTTCAAAGGCAATTGATAGGCCGTAAATAGGTTGAACTTATCTTTGAAGGCTTCATTTTGCAACACTTTGATGACATTCCCCACTATTGGTCCTAATGCAACAATACTTGCCTTGGCATTGTTTGGCTTTATCAACAATTTGATTGAATCAAAATCTTTCTCTAGTGAAGGTGTCGATTTTCCAGCACCCAAACGTAAATAGGCAGGGCGACCTTCGGAAATAATCTGATTCACAAAAGGTTCTACTTCATCTGAAAATGCAGGAATCCAACATTTTACATTTTGCAAGCTACTTAGTCCTGCCAAATCCTCAATCGCATGATGACTACTTCCCATAATTCCGTAGCCGTAGCCTCCGCCATTGCCTACTAAAAATACGGGTAAATTATGCAAACAAACGTCATTCCTAAATTGCTCCCAACAACGGTACACTACGAAAGGGGCGATTGAATAACAAAAAACTTTGAAGCCTTTGTAAGCCATTCCCGCTGCCAGACCAACCATATTTTGTTCGGCTACTCCAGCATTGATAAAACGTTTGCCCATCTTTTTTTGTAGGTTTTCTAAAGCATTATACCCTAAATCACCTGTAATAAACACCACTTTCTCGTCTTCGAGGGCTATCTTTTCTATGGCATCTGAAAATTCTCTTCTCATTATAGATAAAGCAATTTGTTCAATTGCTTAATTATTTTCTTTGTTCTTCTACTAGTCTCTTTATTTCTTCTGAGGTATTATACCTTTTTACGCCCTTACGCACACGCGTTCTGATGAATTTTGGTCTCTTCTTGGTCTCTTCAAAAATCTTCGCAATATATTCTCCTAAAAAGCTTATACCAAGCAGGTTGATTCCTCCGAAAAACATCACCAACACAATAATGGTAGAAATACCTGAAGGGGTATCTGGAAAGAATACATACTTGGCTAATATCTGCCAAATAATCCCTAAGATGGATAGTAGCGTCATGATTACACCTCCGTAAGACATGATTTCTAATGGCACAAAGCTAAACGAGAAAATCGCTTTTTTGGCCCACCAGATATTCTTACGCCAATTGTTGGTGGATACACCAAACATTCTTTCGGGACGTATATAGTCAACACCTATTTGTTTAAAGCCTACCCATGCCCTCAAACCTCTCAGGAATTGTTCTGTTTCAGGCAAGTTGACTAATTCTTTTACTACTTTACGGTCAATCATTGAAAAATCGCCAGCATCATTTGGAATGTTGATGTAAGACATATTTTTAAAGATTCTGTAGAAGGTCTTATAAAAGAAATGTAACCAATCTGGCATTTCACGCTGTACCCTTACTCCATAGGTTACTTCATACCCTTTAATCCATTTTTCATAAAAGCTTGGAATTACCTCAGGTGGGTCTTGCAAATCGCCATCCATCAGCACAACAGCATCACCCGTTGATATTTCCATGCCCGACAAAAATGCTGCTTGTGACCCAAAGTTTCTTGAATGGGTAATACCGATTACATTAGGGTCTTTATTACAGATTTCCTCCAATACTTCTTCTGTATTATCAGGCGAACAGTCGTTTACAAAGATTATTTCATAACGAACCTTCATATCATTAAAGGTTTTCACCAATCGCTCATACATAAACGGAATAGCTTGAGCATCTCTATAACAAGCAATAATTGCCGTAATGACAGGATTCAAATATGGGTTTTGAAAGGCTGGTAATACTTTCTCTTCATACCTGACCACCTCTTGCCATTCAAAGTATTTACGCAAACCTACATTTAAAGGCGTTTTGGCAGTCCAGCCTAAATCTTTTTCGGCTTCCGTAGGGTCGCCATACCACTCTGCTAAATCCCACTGGCGTTTTTCCATGCTTCCCCATGATGGCTCTTCAAGGATGTCAAACTCTTTTCTTGAGATTTCCACTAAATCTCCAATGGTTGTTTTTATACTACTAGCTATATTGTATGATTTGCCTCTGATAGCATCAGACATTTTCAAGGCTCCGTCTAAGAAAGCCTCCAAACAGTCTGTGATATAAACAAAGTCTCTAGAAATTTCTGGTGAAACAAAATTAGGGAGTTTCCCAAACCTGATTTGTTCAATCAATTTTGGCACGAGTCTATCTGGCTCTTCCCAGTCTCCGTAAATAGAGTATAGCCTTAAATTGATAGCATTTTTCTGAAAAACATTTGCATAAAACTGAATAGCATACGCCGCAGAAATTTTTGATACAGAATAATGGCTGTTGGGTTCTAAAGCGTCACTTTCTTTGGGTGCGGTACAATTAAAGCCATATTCCGAGCTACTCCCCGCATGAACATACACCATATCGGGAGTTAAATTCTCCAATAAATTAACCGTACCGATTACATTGGTTTCATAGGTAAGTCCTACGTTATTTTGTTTAGAGTAAGCCCCGTAAGCAGCTAAATTGAATATTGTTTTAGGTTTATAGATATTAAATACTTCTTGAATGGAATAATTAGAAACAATATCACAATGAACAATATTTGCTGCTGGTACATTCAATAATTTCAAACGCCAAGCTTTTTGTGCACCATGCGTTAAGGCATAACAATCGTTTCTAAGTTTAAAAATTTCGTTGAAGAGATTGGCTCCAATAAATCCACTTGCACCATAAACAAAAATTGGTCCTTTAAGGGCTAAAATTTTTTCTTTTACTGAGTAGGTCATTATTAATAATTTTCAATTTCCAAGAAGCTTCTTTGAAATGGTAAGTTTGTATGTATATTATTTGGTAATATGATGCTAATCAAAATACTTTGTTTGAATATCCACTTGAGCCCTTTCGTATTGTTCTGCATTCATGGGTAAATAATGCCACTCCAATTTGTTTTCCATATACGACACGCCCTTTCCTTTCACAGTATTGGCTATTATCACTTTGGGAAGCCCATTTTTTCGATTCTTTAAATATTCAATCTGCTGATAAAGTAATTCAACATCATGCCCGTCGCAATCTATGACATCAAAACCTATTGATTTCCATTTTTCAGCATCAGCCGAAACGCCTAAAATCGCATTGGTATTGCCAAAACCTTGTAGCCCATTTTTGTCAATCATTACTATCAGATTATCCAACTGATTGGCCACAGCATAATGTCCTGCTTCCCAAGTTGTGCCTTCGTTGGTTTCACCATCCGACATCAACACATAGGTAAAGTCATTGTTTTCTAATATTTTATTCGCTTGTGCTATTCCTGTAGCTATGGGAAAGCCATGCCCTAAAGAGCCTGTAGCAAAAGGAATTCCTTTTACTTTATTAGGGGCTGGATGTGCTGGGAGATCAGTACCGTTTTTATAATAACTCTCAAGCTTCTCGTCTGAAATATCACCAATTTCATGCAAACAGGCATAAAGAGCAGCCGCTGCGTGGCCTTTTGAAAGAATAAATGTTTCATTGTCTTCTTTATGAGACAATAATGACGCAATCATTAAGTCTATACAAGAAAGCGAACAACCAATATGACCAGCATTCGCATTGAAATACATTTTTAAAATTTTAAGCCGAAGACTCCCCTGCATTTTTTTGAAGTCTTGTAATAATTCAACGCTATTATTGATGATAGTTGTCATTAGAACCTTTTGAGTATTTAGCTGTATAAACTTTCATCTAAAAAAGTCAGACTAAGTTTACACAAAAATAGTTGGTTTTTTAAGCATACCCAAAGAAATACATTATTTCTTGGTTATCGTAAATTCTACTCTCCTATTTAAACGACGCCGTTCTTCTGTAGCATTGCTAGCCATTGGGCGTGTTTGCCCCCATCCTTTCGTAGTAATTCTATTGGCCGAAATACCTTTGCTAGTGATGTATTTCTTTACTTCCGCCACCCTGCTTTCTGATAACTGAAGGTTCAATTGAAAGTCACCCTGATTGTCGGTATGCCCTTCAAATAGTACTTCTAGTGTCGGTATTTCTATCATTGCCTGAACAATTTTATCTAATTCTTTCATCGCCATAGGTAATAATTTAGCCTCGCCTTGTTCAAACGTCAGGCTATTTAATACTCCCTTGTTTCCCACTTCCAATGGCAATAAGTACAAGTCTTTTTTGATTTCTTGGTATGAACTTGCCTTTGTCAAATCTATTGTTTCATTAATGGCTAAATAACCACTCGCATTGGGTATAAAATCGATTATCTCATTTAATGGCAACACAAATTTGAAGTTTCCGTTGGCTGGTTCATATACTTTCTCTTCTTTTTTCAGCAACTTATTCCTTGGAATCATCGTAATACTAGCAGTCACAGGCTGTTTGTCGGTACTTGTCAACACCCTGCCTGTAAATAGCGCTACGGGGTCTGGCTGTACTGTTTTGGGGAGTGTCAATTTAAAAATATCCTCCTTATTGCTCCCATTAAAGGAACAGACATAAGCATATTCGCCTGATGCGGGTAAGGTGAAATATCCGTCCCAGTACGGTGTGTTCACCCCAGCACCCAGATTTTTGGGTTCCGTCCAATTCGTCCAAGTATCGTCCAATCGCTTACTTTTAAAAATATCGTTATCGCCATATCCCGGTAACCCACGTGTAGAAAAATACAAGGTCTTGGTATCTGCGGCAATAAAGGGCGTCATTTCATGTTCAATACTGTTGATGGTTTTGCCTAGGCTTTTGGGTTCTGTCCATGTCTCATTAGCTTTCTTGAACGAAACATACAAATCTCTTTTCCCTACTGTATTCTTTCGTTGAATAGACATCACCATTATTCTTCCATCGGCAGATACTGTAAATTCGGCATTGGGACTTTGGTTGTAGAAATTATCTATTTTTACTTCTTCTGGGAAAGCCCACCCTTCAGCCGTTTTCAACGAACGAGATATTCCTGAAGAAAGCTTCCCATTTTCATGGTATTTATTCATCAACAAAATTTCTGTGCCATCTGTAGAAATAGCCAAAATAGCATTTTTGTCTTTTGTATTGATGGGCAAGCCTATATTCTGTGCTTTCGTCCATTTGTCATTTTTATCAATATTACTAAAATATACATCTTGGTCTTTGGGTTTTCCCAAAAGGCTGACATAGTTTCGGGTAAAATACAGCGTTTTGCCATCACTTGAAATCACCGGAGCAAATTCCTGATGCCTTGAATTTACTCCTTTTCCAAGGTTGGACCTTACTATCTCCTTAGGAGCATCTTCAGCAATGTTAATTTTTACCTGAATGGGATTATCAGACTCAGAAATGCCAATGGCATCTAATTGTGGTTGGTCGTTGATGTCTTTACTCTCTACAAAAACACTGATGGCATATACTTTAAAAGAAGTTTTCTCAGGTAAAAGAATATCCCAAATCTGACCTTTTTCATGGGCTACCGCCGTACCGTTATATACATACAATAAGTGTTCTTTCATCAAAGAATCAAAGGCTAATATTTTTGAAATGGGGGCATCTCCAAAACTTCTTGCAATACATATCTGATGAACAGCCATCAAGGTATCAAAACCAACTTTGATATATTCTTGACCTACCTGTGTTTTTTTAGCAGGTTGCCAAGCTAAGCCACTTGACACAAACTGGGGCAATACATTGGGTTTGCCTAATACTTGAATTGCCTTATTAGCTGAAGGTTGAAAAGGGATAGTATTCTCTGATGAAAACGCCAATACTTTACTAGCCCAGAACACTTGTTGGGCATTGATACTGAATGAAAAAGAATATAAAAACAAAAATATGGTCAAACCTTTACCTCTCATGAAAACCTTATTTATTCTCTTCCTCAAAAAAACAATTTCAATTTGTTAAAATAGTCTAGCAATATAAAACACTTTTGAGCAAAAAAGGCTTTTTAAAACCATTGGAAAGTATAAAATCTCTTTTCATTAGCGATTACTAATGAAAAGAGATTTTATTCAGCCGTGTAGAGATTGCTTAGTTTTTAACAATCATAAACTCTACTCTTCTATTAAATTTCCTTTTTTCTTCTGAGTTATTACTTGCCACAGGACGAGTAGAGCCATACCCTTGTGTCTGGATACGTTTCATATCTACACCCTTGTCTGCCAAGTATTTTTTTACTTCTTCTACCCTTTGTTTGGATAACGTTAGGTTGGCATTCCAATCCCCTTGGTTGTCGGTATGCCCTTCCAGCATGATTTCCATCGTAGGGTTTTCTTTCATTACTACTACTATTCTATCAAGTTCAGGATATGAGTTAGGCAAAATGTCAAATTTACTCTGTTCAAAAAATACACTATTCAATGTCATTCTTTGTCCAGCCTCAATTGGTAATAAGAAAATATTCTTTTTTATTTCTTTAAAGTTATTCTCCTTCGAAAAATCTAGTATTTCAGAAAACGGCATAAAGCCTTTTTTGGAAGCAGAAATAGAATACGTTTTTTTGGCAGGCAACATCAATTTGTAATCGCCCGTTTGTGGGTCAAACGTTACACAAACAGTATCTGCATCTGTCAACGACTGAACCTTTATTTTAGCATCAATGAGTTTTTTATCTACATAATTAAACACACCACCCGTTAATTGAATAACAGTTTCTGGCTTAATTGACTCAGGCACTTTAAATTTAAAAATATCTTCATCGCCAATAGAATTTTCTTGAGAGCTATAATAGGCATAATCTCCTAAGGCTGACACTGAAAAATATCCATCCCATTCAGGCGTATTAATCCCCGCACCTAAATTTTCTGGCTCCGACCATTTCAGCCAAGTGTCATCCAAACGGCGTGTCACAAAAATATCACTGCTTCCATAGCCACTCAAACCCCTTGTTGAAAAATATAGCGTTTTGCCATCTGCAGCAATAAAGGGTGTACCTTCGTCTTCGGCAGTATTAATTACTTTTCCAGCATTAACGGGCTCAGACCAAGTGCCATCTGGTTGTTGAAACGACAAATAGATGTCTTTTCCTCCGTTGGTTTCTCTGAATTGCCCTGTCAGAATCAAGACTCTACCATTGGGTGAAAAGCTATATTCTGCGTAATCAGATTTATTATTAAAATTTTTGATTGCCAAGGCTTTCGGGAAATCCCAACCTCTATCATTTTTGGTAGACATTGATACGCCTTTCAACATTGAACCATCCTTTAAGTAAACATTATTCAATAGAATGGTTTTTCCATCAGGCGAAATGGCACAAATAGCATTGTGTTCGGTATTATTAATTGGCGCAGCCATCGGGCGAGCCATGCTCCATTTTCTATCGTTCTGTAATTCTGAATACCAAATATCTTGGTTTTTATCTTTCCCCAAGTTTTCGGGATGTTCCCAACGAGTATAATAAAGCGTTTTGCCATCGGGCGAAATCACAGGGGCAATTTCGCGATAAGCTGAATTGATATTACTACCCAGATTTTCTTTGAGAACGGCAGCAGGTAAATTTTTAGCCACATTTACCACTGCCCTGATAGGCGTAGTTGCTTGCGAAATCCCAATCGCATCTATTTGAGTCCACCCTTTTGTGCGGGTAGTATTCAGGACTATTTTAATGCTTCTAACTTTATAAGGAGTAGGTTTTGACAGTACCAAATTCAGCATTTTGCCAATTTCATTACTTGGTGCGCTTCTATTGATCCATAAAGTTTTTAGGTTATCAAATTCATCAAAAGCTTCTACACGCACAATACTTCCTTGTCCGTAATTCTCAGCAATTGCCACCTGCTGAATGGGCATAAGTGTATCAAAACTTACAATCAGGAACTCTTCTTGGGTATTATTTTGTGTCAGCGGTTGCCAAGCACAGGCCGAAATCCCTACTTGAGGCAATTTGCTTGGCTTGCCTAAAGCTTGTATAGCACGATTCTCTTTAGTAGTTTTTGCATCTGAATACTCAGAAGAAAAAGCAACTACTTTACTAGCCCAAAAGGTTTTTTGGGCAGTAGCAATAAAGGAAATGAGAAAGAATAATAACAAAAAGAATATTCTCATTATCAATGGTTTAATAAAGCGATTATGATTTTAACTGATAAATTTAAACGAAAATTGTTTTTTATTATTACTCTTTCTAAAATTTCCACTTTAAACCAACCTATTATTTGATTTTTTTAAGATTAGCAATTGTTTGAAGTGGGTCTTGAGCACCAAAAACATAACTACCTGCAATCAAAATATCAGCACCAGCATCTGCTAGTTTTTGTCCTGTTTCTTGGTTTACGCCTCCGTCAATTTCAATTAATGTTTTTAAGCCTTTTTCTTCAATCATTCTACGTAGTTTACGTACTTTATCGTAGGTAGCTTCAATAAATTTTTGACCACCATAACCAGGGTTTACCGACATCAACAGTACCATTTCGCAGTCTGGCAAGATTTCTTCTAATACTGATACTGGCGTAGCAGGGTTCAATACGACACCAGCCAAACATCCTAAATCCTTGATTTGTTGAATAGTACGATGCAAATGTGTACAAGCTTCATAATGAACCGTAATGTTTGCAGCGCCTAATCGTTTGAATTCAGCCAGATAACGCTCTGGTTTTTCAATCATCAAATGTACATCCAATGGCTTGGTAGCATGGCGATTGATGGCTTCGATAACGGGCATTCCAAAAGAAATGTTCGGCACAAAATGTCCGTCCATTACATCAACGTGAAACCAATCAGCCTCAGAGGCATTTATCATTTCAATATCTCTCTGGAGATTTGCAAAGTCTGCTGCAAGCAACGAAGGGGCAATTAAAATATTATTCATGCATTAATAGCGGTACGTTTTTTCTTTTAAATCAAAAATCTCAATCAAACGTCCGTCTTTTTTCTTTAAGATTATTTTATTTCGTTCTTTAGTATTAATTTTTTGGATATATTCCGCATCTTTTGGTAAATACATATTAACATATTGGGCATCTGCGTTAGACTGCCCTTCTACTTTTCCAATGGTATCAGCCACATACACAGTTTCGATAAAAGAGGGATACAAAATAGTATCTCCTGTTTGAAAACGCTCTTCTAGCGATTTTGCTATCACAGGATAAGGATTTTTATCTCTGGCTGCTACTCTATAATTATATTTAATAGATACATCGTTCAGTAAATCTTTGATGGTTTGACCCACAAAAAATAAATGTGATAACAGCACTACGCCAATAAAAATATTCAAGGGCTTTAAATTCCATTTTACTTGTGAAAGTGCTATGCCTACAAATATAATGGTATATGGAAACGAGAAGCCAGAATAACGCTGTGTTAGTCCAAAAGTATGTCCATTTTTAAATGAAACAAGCACTAAAAAGATACTTGGAAAAAAGCCCAAAATTGCTAAAAAAACCAATAGATGCTTAGCATATCCTGCTGTTTTACTATTCAAATTATAAAAGAACAGGTATGCTATTATAAAACAATTGATTAGTTCTAAATATTGAAACTTAGCAATGGTAAATACAAAAAACGAAACGATGTTTGCTATAATAACAAACCATAACCATTTTTTGTCTCCACTCAAAGTGAATTTTCTGATTGAAAATATTGACAAACCAGCTATCAGAATGGCTATTAAAATATTTTTGAAACCCACAAGTTTGCTCGTCAAACCATTGCTGATAATGAACAAATCTGTAAAAATGGGCAATGCTTTCTTAAATACATTCTTGGGCGTAGCAGGGTCAATCGTTCCTGCATGTGGATTAGGCACTAATCTGGCTTCCTGATAATATACCTTTGCCTGATAGGCGAGGGTTCTAAACGTGTAATCGCCTCCGCCATAGGTAATCCAATAACCAAATAGAGCAAAGCCAATTAATAAACTCAAGGGCAAGAAAAGCCAAGGCTTTAGTCTCCTCACATAGATTAACACATACAATCCATGCGCTATAAAAACAGTAGCCGTGAGGAAATGAGACAATAAACAAATGCCTGATAGTAAACCATAGAACAGGTATAACTTAACAGGGCTCTCCCCTTTATCTTCTCGTTGAATAATCTTCAAGAAAATGTGCGTAGCCAATAAGGTAAAGAAAAAACTCATTGAGTAGTTTCGGGCTTGTTGGCTAGTAGCAATAAAAAAGGGTTCTATTGCCATCAAAGCGGCACAAATCAATGCTAGGGTAGTTTGCTTGAAATGCTCCTTTACAAAAAAGGCTAATAATAATATGGTGGCTAGTCCCCACACTACCGAAAGAAAGCGAATTGAGAAATCGCTCAATCCAAAAAGCTTTGTCCACTGATGCAACACGACATAATAAGCAGGACTATTGCCAATATCACTCCGTCTGTTAGCCTCAAAGTAATCTTGTATTGATTTTTCTGCCCAAAATTCTTTGGGTGTAAAAGTTGTTTTTCCGGGTGTTGCAAAACAGTTTTTTTGTGTGCTTCCCTCTATCGCTATTCCCTGACTGACTAATAGCGATGCTTTTTCATCAAAAAATATTCCGTGTTTATCAAGATTTATTACTCGTAAAACTAATGCAGTCGAAAGAATACTAATAAGAATAAATAGTTGAACAATAGAGAACGATTTAGAAGTATTTGTCATCAGAAGAGTAAATTTATTAATTTCTTGAAATCTTCGTGACAAAATTACCACTTATTCTACTCAGACACAAAGACAAAAGTAAAAAGCCTTGTAAACATTGATGAACAAAAAAGATAATTTTAGTTCGAAAATTTAAAATAACTTATATTTTGGCGGTAAATTCGGTAAATTTTTAAAAGCTTATTTGAATGAACCCACAGGAAGAAATCAACCAATTGACAGACAGGTTGAATGAACTGAACTATCGATATTACGTCACTGCTGATTCAGAAGTATCTGATTTTGAATTTGATAAACTTCTTGAACAATTACAGTCTTTAGAAAAAACCTTTCCTGATTTTGTTCGTAACGACTCCCCTACGCACCGTGTGGGTGGAACTATTTCTAAAGAATTTGAAGCAGTAAATCACCGTTTTCCGATGCTTTCATTGGGAAATACCTATAATGAAGGAGAACTACTTGATTTTGATGAAAGAGTAAGAAAAGGACTCGACAATGAGCCTTATGAATATATTTGTGAATTGAAATTTGATGGCGTGGCGCTTTCAGTTTGGTATGAAAATGGCAAATTAGTGAGGGGCGTTACTCGTGGAGATGGTGTAAGAGGCGACGATATTACTTCAAATATCAAAACCCTTCGTACTTTACCCCTTAGCGTAAAGGCTGAAAATATGCCTGCTGTTTTTGAGGTACGAGGCGAAGGTTTTATGCCTTTATCATCTTTTGAATCATTGAACAAAGAACGAGAGGATATTGGCGAGGCACTTTTAGCCAACCCAAGAAATGCGGCCTCAGGCACATTTAAAATGCAAGATTCTTCGGTAGTAGCCAAAAGAAAGATGGATTGTTATCTCTATCAATTTTTGGCGTTTGACGAGGTTTTTAAAAGTCATGAAGAAAGTTTGCATTGGATGAAACGTGCAGGGTTCAATGTTTCACCTACTTGGAAAAAATGCAGTAATATTCAAGAAGTATTTGCCTTTATAGAACGTTGGGATAAAGCACGCTTTGATTTACCCCTTAATACAGATGGCATTGTTATTAAAATAAACTCTTTTGCTCAACGAGAAATATTAGGCTACACGGCTAAATCTCCGCGTTGGGCTATTGCTTATAAATACAAATCAGAGTCGGCCTCTACTACTTTAGAAACAGTAAGTTATCAGGTTGGTAGAACGGGGAATGTTACCCCTGTTGCCAATTTAAAGCCTGTATTATTGGCAGGGACAGTGGTAAAACGTGCGAGTATTCATAATGCCAATGAAATAGAGCGACTGGATTTACACATTGGTGATACCCTTTTTGTAGAAAAGGGTGGAGAAATTATTCCTAAAATCACGGGCGTGGATGTTAGTAAAAGAGCTTTAGATTTTGAGAAAGTACAGTTTCCTACTACTTGTCCAGAATGCGATACTCCTTTGGTCAGAAAAGATGGAGAAGCTAATCATTATTGTCCGAATGAAAAAGGTTGTCCTCCACAGATTAAAGGGAAGATAGAGCATTTTATTCAACGGAAAGCCTTGAATATTGAAAACCTAGGAACAGAATCTATCGATTTGTTTTATCAGAAAGGCATCATCAAAAGTCCAGCCGATTTGTATGATTTAACAAAAGAGGATTTAGCCAATTTAGAGGGTTTCAAGGAAAAATCTATTAATAATATCCTTTCGGGGGTTGAAAAATCAAAGGAGATTCCTTTTAAACAAGTATTGTTTGGTATCGGGATTCGTTTTGTAGGTGCTACAGTGGCGGAAAAGTTGGCAGTGTATTTTAATAACATAGACGCCATTGCTAAGGCTAGTTATGAAGAGCTTTTGCAAGTTCCTGAGATTGGTGACAGAATCGCACAAAGTGTAGTAGCGTTCTTCCAAGATGAGGATAATCAGCGGTATATTGCGCGTTTACAAGCCGCAGGTTTGCAATTTATCCATGAAACTACCGAAATTGTTGTGGAAGGGAACAGTTTAGAAGGAAAAACTTTTGTAATTTCGGGAACTTTTCTAAATTTCCAACGGGATGATTTGAAGATAAAAATTGAAGCAAATGGTGGAAAAGTATTGAGTGGCGTTTCTGGAAAATTGAATTTTCTGGTAGCTGGTAACGATGCTGGCCCTTCAAAATTGCAAAAAGCCCAGAAATTGGGTGTTCAAGTTATTTCGGAAGATGAGTTTTTAAGTATGTTGGAAGGAAAGCAGTAAGCTATGAGATTTGAGCTATGAGCCTTGAGCTATGAGATTTGAGTTTTTTTATTTATTCATTTAAATATTAATAAACATTCCTCATTTTCAAATTAACACACTTTCAAATTTTCAAATTACCCAAATTACCACATAGACCAATAATTTTTTAAATATAGACGATTGTATAATCGTAAAAAATCCAAAAATGAGACCAAAATTCCACGGCGTAGCTCCAGCTTTAGTAACCCCAATGTTTGAAGATGGAAGTATTGATTATGAAGGGTTAAAAAGATTAGTACAACACGTAAGCGACGGTGGTGTAGATTACTTAGTAGTGCAAGGAACCACAGGAGAGTCTGCTACAACAAGCACAAAAGAGAAGATAGCGATATTAGAATTTATCAAGGAGCATAATTCAAAGAATTTGCCAATCGTGTATGGGCTTGGTGGAAATAATACGCCAGAGGTAATCAAGGCGATTCAAGCTACGGACTTTACTGGTATAGATGCTATCCTTTCGGTATGTCCATATTATAATAAACCGGGGGCTCGTGGAGTGATTGCTCATTATTCAGCCATTGCTGATGCTTCACCAGTGCCAGTGATTATGTATAATATCCCTGGGCGTTCGGGCATCAATATGTCGGCGACTACTACGTTGAAATTAGCAGAACATCCTAACATTATCGGTGTTAAAGAGGCATCTTGTATCATCGAACAATGTATGGAAATTTATAAAGATAAACCTGAAGACTTTTTATTAATCTCTGGTGATGATGTGCAAGCTGTACCTATTATTGCTTGCGGAGGCGTAGGTGTTATGTCGGTAATCGCAAATGCTATTCCTGCTCAATTCACTACGATGATTCATGCGGCTTTGGATGGCGATTTTGCGACGGCTCGTAAGCTATTAGGACATTTCTTAGCGATTGACCCTCTTTTATATGAAGAAGGGAATCCAGTAGGTGTTAAAAAAATCCTTGAATTGAAAGGAATCAGTGGCTCAGATGTTCGTTTGCCATTAATGAAGGCATCTGATGAGCTAGGAGAAAGAATGATTGCCGTTATTGAAAAAGATAATTTATAATTTCCAATTTTAGTTTTAACTTCAAAAAATAATATTTCCTATTGTAAGACCTTACTTTTCTTTTCTTGATAAAAGAAAAGTAACCACAACGGCGGACCGTAAAAGAAAATCAAGAAATTCCAATCGCAACGGCGACCCGTCTCGCTTCGCTCAAACAGTGGAATTTCGAAAAAATGCTTACGCCAAAGAAATATTAAATATTGGTTAAAAAATCATACTAGATTTCAAATTTTATTAGGTTACTAAATCTTATTTTTACTCAAAATTAAAATCAGTTATGTTTGTTCACGTAGTAAATTTTTGGTTAAAGAAAGACTTGTCAGAAGCTGACCGTCAAAAATTCGTAGAGGGCGTAAAGTCTCTTAGCAATATCGAAAGTATTAAAACGTTTAGTGTAGGTCCTCCTGCTGCAACAGATCGTCCAGTAATTGACCGTAGTTATGATTTCTGCGAACTAACGGTATTTGATGATGCAGCTGGGCACGACGAATATCAAGTACATCCCCTCCATCTAAAGTTTATAGATGATTGTAAACATCTTTGGGAAAAGGTATTAATTTATGATTCAGAAAGTATCTAAGTGGACTAAGTTAACGCTAGGTTTTGTTTGTTTGACATTTTTATTGACTAATTGTCAGCCAACCAAAACCTTTCAGCCTACTTCTTACTATAGTCCAAACTACCAAAGTGGTGGTTATGACCAACATACAGGTTTAGGCTTCAAAATTCCTGATAAATACGCTATTGACGTTTTGCAGGGTGATGAAAAGCCTAAAGAAAACTACGAAGAAATGGATAAATTGACCATTTCGGAGGAATTTCCATTGACAGCCAATCAGGAGTACAAAGGGAGAATGCTGAAAAGAGGAAATGATCAACAAGAAAAAGAAGCAATCTTAGCTAGGATGGTGGCACAAGCCCAAGACTTAGGCGCTAGCGGACTGATGAATGTAAACTATAAAGTATTTTCAACAGCTACTACGTCTGGTTATATTTTAAGCGGTACGGCTTTTAAATATGTGTTGAAAAGGAATGTTAGAGAGAATTAACTTTTTTTAACAAAATAATTTAAACCCCTCATCAATAGTCGCGGACTTAAGTCTGTCACTATTGATGAGGGGTTTTGCTATGACATTCACTTCAAAGCCCCATCGGGGCGAGATATTTTGCCCCGATGAGGCTTTGAAGGATTATTACTAAGATACTTCTACCGATACAACGTTCCTAACGGAACTATAAATAGGACAAAAACATGAATCATCCCGAATTTCAAAATCATAAAAAAGCGGTCGAAAAACTAATTTCGACCGCTTTTTTATGATTAATGAACACTGAATTCCTACTGTTTGAGCGGAGCGAGTTTAGGAATTCTTGATTTTCTTTTGTTACTTTTCTTTCATCAAGGAAAGAAAAGTAAGGACTAGACAATAATTAAGTAGAAAACCTCACAAATTGTCTCCAAAACGCACAATTTTAGGAAAAATTCGGGATGACTCATGTTTCTTGATTTTAAATTCGAGATGGCTTTTTTTATATAAAAAGCTCACAACTGAAAGCTCAAAGCTATTTCTTGCTCACTTTCTCATCTTTTTCAAAATCTAATGCTACTGAGTTCAAGCAATAACGTAAACCTGTTGGTTTAGGACCATCTTCAAAAAGGTGTCCTAAATGTGCTCCACAACGGCTACAAAGGATTTCTACTCTTTCCATACCAAAACTATTATCGGCTACTTCCAAAATCGCATCTTTATGGATAGCCTTGTAAAATGATGGCCAACCTGTTCCCGATTCAAATTTTGTTTGTGAGTCAAAAAGAGGGAGTTTACAACATACACACTTGTAAATTCCTTTTTCATGGTTTTTCCAATATGCTCCTGAGCATGCTAATTCAGTACTTTTTCTTCTGGTTACTTTAAATTGCTCTGGTGTCAAAATTTTCAACCATTCAGCATCTGTTTTCACAACAGTAAATTTGTGGTGAGTAACCCCTGATGACTCTTCCTGTGCGGTACAATTAGTTAATATTGCCATGCAAGTAATTAATGTTATGATGATGATTTTCATTTCCTTATTCTATGTTTTAATGTATTTACTTTAATTACGAAAAAAGGAAGCATATAGTTTACGAGCTTATCTATATTTAACTATTATTTGTCCAAAACTGTCAGGGAGATGACATTTTTAGCGTTAGCTCTAAGCTGTGAGCTATGAGCTATGAATTTTTAATCTTTAGTTTTGAACTTATATATTATATAGCTCAAAGCTTATTGCTCAAGGCTCATAGCTATCTATAAACCTTCTGCGAAGGAACTCTTGATAAAATCACTAACCCAATGATAAAGAACACTGTGAGGAAAAGAACACTCATACGCATACTACCTGTTAGCTGATTGACCAAGCCAAACATAAACGTACCGATGACAGTTGAAAGACGGTCGCAAACATCATAAAAGCTAAAGTAAGAAGCCGTGTCTGGCGTTTCTTCTGGAATTAGTTTAGCATAAGTTGAACGTGAAAGCGATTGAATCCCTCCCATCACAAAACCAATGCCTGTCGCTAAAATATAAAACTGATTGCGGGTAGTAACAAAATAGGCTGCAATACAAATAACTACCCAGCAAACCACAATGATAGATAACGATTTAGTATTACCGATGTTCTCGGAAATTTTAGCAAAAAGGTATGCACCTACAATTGCGACCAACTGTATCAATAACACCGTTACAATCAAAGCATCAGAAGGCAATTTTAACTCTTCACTACCAAACAATGCTCCCAGATACATAACAGTTTGCGCTCCCATGTTATAAAAGAAGAAAGAACTCAAGAAACGCTTAGTATTTTTTAAATTCTCTAATTCATGAAATACTTTTTTCAACTCCTTAAACCCATTAAAAATCCAGTTTCCTCCATGTTTTTGAGCAACAGCATTATCAGGCAAATAATGAAACGAATATTGAGCAAATACTATCCACCAAATACCCACCGTCAGGAATGAAATTCTTGAAGCCTCTCCTCCCGTAATGCCACCATACCATTCTGGTTTTAGCACCATCGTAAGGTTTTGAATTAATAATATCACACTACCGATGTATCCCATGGTAAAACCTCTGGCTGAAAGCCTATCGTATTGGTCTTCCGTAGCGATTTCGGGCAGATAAGAATTATAGAAGACGATACTTCCACCCCATCCTACGATTGAAAATAGGAAAGCAAAAGTGCCTAAATAATAGCTACCTTCCACAAAAAAATACATCAACATACAGCTAATCGCACCAAGATAGCAATATAGGCGCATAAATGCTTTTTTTTTGCCCGTATAATCTGATATAGCCGATACTAATGGTACAGAAAAAGCCAATAATAAAAAACCCACAGAAACTGCGTATGAATATAAAACAGTGTTTTCGAGTTGAAATCCAAAAAAATCTAAGGTCCTGCTTTTTGAAGGCAACATTACTGCTGCAATAGGATAATAAATCGGGAAAATAGCGGAGGTAATGGTAAGAGAGTGTACAGAATTTGCCCAGTCGTACATTGTCCAGGCGGTTAAAGTTTTGGGATTATTCTTCATGGTATGATTTAAAAAATTACAGATACTACAGGATTATACTTAGTGTTTAACAAATATAGCTGAATGAAATAATTTTTAATCAAATCTACAATAGTCTATTCATTAAATCGTCTGAATTATTTTTTAAACATATTCGTCCTATGAAGCAATATTTAATTGAAAAAGATTGTATTCTATATAAGATTGGGACAAAGCCAATTTTAAGCGATTCAATAACCATTATAAATTATTTAATATACTTATGAAACGTCATGAATTTTTAAAATCAATCGGTTTCAGAGGTGCTGCTCTTATGGCTGTTCTTAGCGCCTGTACCAAAGCTGAGGATTCTGTTCTGCCTGCGCTAACAATTTCTCCAGCAAGCCCGAGTACTGGTTCTGGAACAGGGACAGGGTCAGAAACGGGAACTACTACCCCCACTACTGGAACAGACCTTAGTACCATCACCAATCGATTATTAACCATTGATTTATCTGCTAGCTCATCAGCAAACCTTAAAAAAGTAGGCGGATACATTACACAAAGTGGTATTGTGGTAGCTCAATCTTCTTCTGGTGTATTTGTAGCCGCTACCCAAACTTGTACACACGAACCCAAAAGACAAGTAATTTTTAATGTAAATGAATATTATTGCACCGCACATGGCGCAAGGTTTTCATTGACGGGGTCGGGTAAAAACAGTTTTGGAAGTAGAGGGCTCACAATATATAAAACTGCCACAGACGGCAAAACCGTAGTGGTTTATAGTTAAACTCAATCAAATTATTATGAAATCTATCATCGTATCACTTTGCTTTTTAATGTTTTTTTCAAATCCAGATTGGACATTAGATTTTGAAAAAGCTAAGTCAGAAGCAACCCAATCTAAAAAATATATCCTTGTGAATTTTTCAGGTTCTGACTGGTGTATTCCTTGTATTAAATTAAAAAAAGAAATTTTCGAGTCTGAAGCTTTTCAAAAATATGCTAACGAAAATTTGGTTTTAGTAAGGGCTGACTTTCCCAGATTAAAGAAAAATCAATTAGATGCTAAACAGACTACTCAGAATGAATTATTAGCCGATAAATACAACAATCAAGGTAAATTCCCACTGACTGTTTTAATAGACAGTAATGGCAAAAAAATCAAAGAATGGGAGGGCTATCCAAATACCTTGACTTCTGAAACCTTTATTCACGAAATTCAAAAACTTACCCATGCTCATTAGTGATTCTCCTATTTTATTTCATCAAAAAAAGCTCCGACTAATGGGCAACGCCTTTGAAATTAGCGTTGTACATGACGATGCTGATTGGGCGAATGAAAGAATAGAGGAAGCGATTGATGAAATCAGAAGGATTGAAAAATTGTTAACTACATTTTCGGATGATAGCCAAACCAATTTGATTAACCAGCACGCAGGGATTCAGCCTGTAAATGTTGATAAAGAGGTTTTTGGGTTGATTCAACGTTCGCTCAAAATTTCGGAACTAACCCAAGGCGCCTTTGATATTACCTATGGGTCTATTGATAAAAGCCTTTGGAATTTTGATTTAACGATGACAGCTTTGCCTGATATTGCAATAGCCCGACAGTCTGTTCGATTAATCAATTATAAAAACGTAATCCTGAATGCTAATGATTCAAGCGTTTTTTTAAAAGAGCAAGGTATGCGGATTGGTTTTGGGGGTATCGGGAAAGGCTATGCCGCAGAAAAAGCCAAAATGTTGATGATAGCTAAGGGGGTAAAAAGTGGCATTGTTAATGCGGCGGGTGATTTAACCACTTGGGGTACACAGCCAAATGGTAAATCGTGGACTATTGGCATAGCTGACCCAAATGCCCAACAACATAGCTTTTCTGCCTTAAACATCAGTAATGTAGCCGTGGCGACCTCTGGTAATTATGAGAAATTTGTGGTAATTGATGGCAAAAAGTATTCGCATACCATCGACCCTAAAACAGGCTTGCCAGTAGCAGGTATCAAGAGTGTTACGATACTAAGCCCTAATGCAGAAATTGCAGATGCAATGGCTACTCCTGTAATGGTTATGGGTGTAAAAGTTGGACTAAACTTAATCAATCAAATGCAGGGAATCGCTTGTATCATTGTGGATGACCAAAATGAAATTTTTACATCCAAAAATATTAATATCAAATAAAGAAGCTTTTTAAACTTTTACCAATAAAATGAGAACTAGAAAACAGTTATATATCATAGCCTTTTTGATGTTAGTAGGGCTATCAAGTCAATCGTGTGTTTCAGTAAAGGAATATCAAAAAAGTAGGATTAATGATTCTGAAATGGAATTGGCCTCAAGAAAATCTGAAAAATTTGAACAGAGTTTCTATATGTATCGTGAAGGTGCCTCAGGAGCCAATGGTGGAAAAAGTGGTGGTGGATGTGGATGTAATTAATTGAAGGGATTTACTTTTTAGGCTTGAAGACTTAAGGATTTGAAGACTTGAAGACTTATAAAAGACTTGGAGACTTAAAAGGCTTGAAGATTTGGAGACTTGAAGATTAAAAGACATGATGACCTCAGGACTTAAAGATTTGAAGACTTGATGACTTGAAAATTTTGATTGGAGACTTTAGGGGTTAAAGTAATTGCTCAAACTCCTTTACTCCTCAAGTCATTAAATCCTATAGTATCGCAACAAACAACCACTTAATCCTTTATTAAATGAAAAAAATAATTCTCTCAGTTGCTGTTTTAATGACAGCAATGTTGAATAATACATTTGGACAAGACAAAACCACAGAGGAAACCTCCTCTTATGAAAAAAGAAAACTTAAAGTTGAAGAAGTAAATTTTGTATCTAGCTATTATGGGCAAGAAGGTAATAATTCCGCTGTAACTGGAGGAATTGGGACAGAAAAGCTACGAGATTTTGCCAATTCAATTGATTTAAAATTGACAAAATATGATTCAAAAAACCGTCTGCATACTGTTAATATTGATTTAAATGTAGACTTTTATACGTCAGCGTCTTCTGATAATATAGACCCGTTAACGGTTTCGTCGGCATCACGAAAAGATACTCACTTCTATCCTACCATCAGTTGGAGCATGAAGAACGATGTCAACAGAACAACAAAAGGACTGAGTGTATCTTATTCAACTGAATATGATTATAAATCTTATGGTTTTAACCTAAGCTTTGCGAAAGCTTCAAAAGATAACAACCGTGAGTTTAGTGTGAAAGGTGGAGCATTTTTCGATACTTGGTCAATTATTTTACCTCCAGAACTTCGTCCAAACAATTATGGTTCTGGTGCGCACGGTGACAGTGACCCAATTGACTACCGACCGCGAAATTCTTATAATCTTGCCTTTTCGCTTTCACAGATTATCAATAAGCGATTGCAAGTATTGGTGACTGCCGAACCAGCTTACCAAGAAGGTTTATTGAGTACCCCTTTTCATAGAATTTATTTCAAAGATGGTTCTGAAAGTGTAGAAAGGCTGCCGGGTAGTCGTATGAAATTGCCTGTAGGTATGCGATTAAGTTATTTCTTAGGAGACCGTACAATCCTGAGGGCTTTCTATAGATACTATATGGACGACTGGGGTATGAAGGCTAATACGATGAATCTGGAAGCCACTGTCAAATTGAACCCTTATGTTTCGCTGAGTCCTTTTTATCGATACAATATCCAAACCGCAGTTAAGTATTTTAATCCTTATGGAAAAAATGATATTAACAGTGCTTACTACACAAGTGACTACGACATTTCTGGCTTCAATAGTACTTTTATTGGCTCTGGAGTAAGGTTTGTCCCTGCCAATGGTATATTGGGAATCAAAGAGTGGAACAGTCTTGAACTACGTTATGGGCATTATACTCGTACAACAGGGATGACATCAAACATTGTAACGATGCTAGTAAAGTTTAAATAAGCGTTTTATAAAATATTATTGCGAAGGTTGGCTGAATTTAATTTTATGCCAACCTTTTTACTTTAAATAGGTTGAAGAAAGTAGCTAAGACTTATAAAGGTTTTATAAATGTAAAAACTCATACATTTGTAATGTAAAACATATTCTTATAAACAAAAACAAATTATGTCACTTCAAAATAAAACCATTTTAGTAACTGGTGCAAGTAAAGGGATTGGTAGATCATTGGCTATATTATTAGCCGATAAAGGGGTAAATTTGAGTTTAGTAGCACGAAGCGAGGCAGAGCTTAGTACGTTGAAAACTGAAATAGAAGCTAAGGGTGCAAAGGCTGAAATATTTATAGGGTCTGTAGGTGATGAAGCATTCGTGAAAGCTACTATTGCTACAACAATTGCTAGTTTTGGTAAAATTGATGCCTTGGTTAATAATGCAGGTTTTGGCGTTTTTAAACAAGCTACGGATATAACTACAGAAGAGTGGGATGCTATTTATGAAACTAATGTGAAAGGAACTTTTCTTTTTTGTAGAGAAGCGATTCCTTATATGAAATCTGCTGGCGAAGGGCATATTATCAATATTGCTTCTGATGTTGCCAAGCGTGTTTTTGATGGAGGTTCTTTGTACTGCTCTTCAAAATATGCTCAAGATGCTTTTTCAATGGCTCTTCGTAAGGAAGTACGCAAAGATGGCATCAAGGTTTCGGTAGTGTATTCTGGTTTGGTAGATACTTATTTCCATGCTCGCCCAGAAGGAGACCCACATCAAGCGCAATATTTAACTTCACAAAATATGGCAGATGTTATCACTTATATCTTAGAAGCACCAAAACACGTGGTGATTGATGAATTGATGATTCACCCAATGAGTCAAGAGTATTAAAAATCGGTAGGGACGAATTGCATTCGTCCACACAGTCGTGCAATTTGCGTAAAAGCGTTCGACGATGCGGACGAATGCAATTCGTCCCTACTGTATATTGCTGTATTTATAAATAAATAATAAAATTTCAGGCATTAAACATTAATTTTGATGGTAACGTCAAACCAGTAATAAGCAGTTAATGTCAAATACGTATCAATTTCTGAAAAAACTTATTGTCAGAACACCATCCTTACCATTTATAGATGATGTTTCAGAAGCATTTCTGAAAGATTTATTCAATCTTCCTACTTTTTCAGAAGCACTTTACCTAGCCTCTCCAGTACTCTATCATGAAGCCCTGCTCTGGAAAGATGACAACATATCAGACCCAAAGAAAGCACAGAAAATAGCCTATTCAATCAGTAAATATTACAGCAGAATGAGTAGTAGATGTACTCCTTTTGGCCTATTTGCAGGTTGCACTGTCGTTGAATGGGATGAGGAAACCAACCTACAGCTAGCTTCTGAAAAGCAAAGAAGTACTCGTTTAGATATGCATTATGCTGGTGCTTTGGCTCAAAGTTTATCAGAAATTCCGCTTATCAAAAAACATTTAAAGTATTATCCCAATTCAAGTATTTACCAAATTGGGAATGAAATACGCTACATAGAATATAAGTATATTGAAGGACGTAGAACGCATCAAATCACCGCCTTTGAATGGTCTGAATACATCGCTTTAGTGTTAGATACTTGTAAAAGAGGGGCTAAAATACAGGAGATTGTCCCATATTTAATAGATGATGATATTTCGGAAGAAGAAGCAACAGACTTCATAGAACAATTGGTGGATGCTCAACTGTTGGTTAACGAGTTGGAACCAGCTATTACAGGAGAAGGATTGACTCAGCAAATGTTGAAGGTGCTTCAAAATATTAATGCAGAAGAACACTATAGCCCAATATTGTTAAACATCGAAGCGAAGTTAAAAAATATAGACGCTCATCAATCAAATGATATAACTGCTTATCAGGAAATCATCACATTAATTAAGCAAATGGATGTTCCGTTTGAAGATGGGAAACTATTTCAGACTGATTTGGTAAAGGTATTCAATCAAAAAAAGCTTTCTTTTACTTATCAAGAACAACTAAGTGAAGTTGCAGAGGTTTTGTTTCAGCTTGGTCAAAAGCCTGTCAATTCCCTCCAAGAAGAATTTATTCAAAAGTTTTATGACCGATACGAAGGTCAAGAAGTTCCCATTTTAGTCGCTCTTGATACTGAAACAGGTATAGGATATGGGCAAACGGGTAAAAGCAATTATACGCCCATTGCCAATGGTTTTGAAATGCCCAGTATCGAAAAAGATGAAATAGCACTTCGTCAAAATGCATTTAAGCAATACCTTTTCAAGCAATATTTAGCAGCCAATAAACAGGGTGCTTATGAGATAGCATTGAATGTGAAGGAATTAGAGCATTTTCAACAAAAAAATCATAAAGTCCCAAGTTCTACTTCATTAATATTCCGACTAACAGGATACGAACAATATCCTATTTATCTTGAAAAATTAGGAGGAGCCACTGCCATGAGTTTATTAGGCAGATTTGCACATACTGATGCTGAAATATTTAATATTACAAAAGAGATTGCACAGAAGGAACAAGCGCTTAATCCTGAGGTGATTTTTGCAGAAATCATCCATTTACCCGAAAACAGAATTGGGAATATTTTGCTTCATCCCGTTTTCTGGCCTTATGAAATTCCCTATTTAGCAAAATCATCATTGCCCGAACAAAATCAAATTTTGTTGGAAGACTTAATGGTTTCTGTTAATTACAGTCAAAAGAAAATCAAGTTAATATCAAAACGGCTTAACAAAGAGGTTATTCCTAGGTTGAGTAATGCCCATAGCTATTCGCTAAATGCCTTGCCAATTTATTATTTTTTATGTGATTTACAGGCTCAAAACATACCTGTTTCCTTTAATATTTCTTTGAAGAATGTAGTCCCTAACGCTAAATTTCTACCAAGAATCACGTTTAAAAATATTATCGTAGAATCTGCGACATGGAAATTTGACAAAGAAGATTATCAGGAGCTAATCAATTGCTCTACTGATAATTTATTAGCTTCCATTAAAGATTTCAGTCAAAAATGGGGAATACCGAATCGCTTTGTGTTAGCTGATTTCGATAACGAGCTTTTAGTAAACACTGATAACCTGTTGAGTGTTCAAACTTGGTTGGATACTATTAAAAATAGAAAAGACATTGAATTAAAAGAGTTTTTGTTCAACCCTGCAAGTGATATTGTCATTAATCAAGATGGGGAGACTTTCACCAATCAATTTATTGCATCTTTAATCAATAAGAAAACTGTTTTTGAAGGCATTCCTCCTATCAAAAAAGCGAACAATGAACCAACGCGTAAATTTTCCTTAGGCTCTGAATGGCTGTATGTAAAAATATATTCAGGAGTAAAAGCTGCGGATGATATTTTGACCCAAGCAATAAAACCGTTGGTAGCACAATTCCTCGAAGAAAAGGTAATTGATAAATGGTTTTTTATTCGTTATCTCGACCCTGATAATCATATAAGAGTAAGGTTTCATTTTACAGATTTACAATATTTAGGCAAAGTGATTATTGCTTTAAATGAGGCCTTAGCAAACCTTGAAACAGAAGGAATTATCCGAAAAATCCAGTTTGATACCTATCAAAGAGAACTTGAAAGATATGGAGCGGATGCTATCGCTTTAGCTGAAAGTATCTTCTTCTACGATAGCGAAGCGATTGTAAAGCTATTAGAACAAACTTGGGGCGACGAAAGAGAACAAATCCGTTGGCAGTTTTCTATTAAAATCATAGATGCTTATTTGGATGATTTTGAGTTTTCTTTACATCAAAAACTTGGTTTAATGACTCATCTCAAAGACAGTTTTGCAAAAGAATTCAGTGTGGATAAGCATCTGAAACTACAAATGGACAATCGTTTTAGGGAAAATAGAAAGACGATTGAAGGAATTTTAGCCAAAGAAATTGAGGAGGAATATGTTGTTCTTTTTGAAAGTATTCAACATAAAAGTGAACGCATAAAAGCTTCTGTTGGTGAAATAAAAAAACTCAAAAATGAAACCGAGGTAGCTCAATTTTTAAGCGATACTATTCACATGACCGTCAATCGTTCTATTGCAGATAATCAGCGTTTTCATGAATTGATTATTTATGATTTTATGTATCGTTATTACCAAGCTGAAAAAGCAAAAAGTAAAAAATCTTGAAATTGATTATTATAAATGTATTTTGAATTAAATTTAACTGTACTTTTGACTACTTAGTTTAATTAAAACCCAAAGACTGATTTGAGTCGTTTTTCATTTGAAAGTAGAAAAATGTTTTTTCTATCGACCTCTTTTCAATCTTCATTTTTTATTGTACAATGACTACAAATCCTGCTGATACCAGAGCTTACTTTTTTAAAATAGATACTACTATCAAAAAAATTCGGCTCATACTTCAAAAAAAATTAGACGATGCCAACATTGACATTACTGTAGACCAGTGGGTTTTATTAGATCATATCAAAAGACACGAAGAATTTGGTATTAGTCAGAATGAATTGGCAGAAATGACCGTAAAGGATGCTCCGACAGTTACCAGAATCATTGATTTATTGGTAAAAAAAGGGTTTGCCGAAAGAAAAATGGCTACTAACGACCGCCGTAGATTTATGATTACGCTGACAGATGCAGGCAGAGAGAAGTTTGAACAAGCCAATCCCATCGTAGTGGAAGTAAGAAGGAAGGGTTGGGGTGCTTTATCAGAGGAAGATTACAAAACCTTCGTAAAGATTTTGGATGTTATTTATACTAATATTACGCACTAGATAATTATTTACCCGCTGATTTTTGGAGATAAATGCCGCTGATTTACGCTGATAAAGAATCATAGACTCTGCGTAAATCAGCGGTATTTATCTGTGCAATTTGCGAGGAAATTTTGCCTAAAAGTTCGTTAACCAACAAAACTACAGCATCTAAATTAAGACATTTCCCCTGCTATAGAATACTTCAAATTCTTCTTTTTTTCCGCAAAATAAGTGTTTTGACCTAACACATACATCAGCTTAGTAATAGCAGCTTCGGTAGTTAAATCTGCACCACTTACTACGCCAATTTCTTGTAAATACTGGCTAGTTTGATAATGTCCCTGTGTTACTCTGCCACCATTACATTGAGATACGTTATAAATAATAATTCCTTTGTCGATAAACTCCTTCATCAAGTCTAGAAACCACTGTACTGTTGGTGCATTACCAGAACCAAAAGTCTCCATCACAACACCTTTTAGTCCCTCAATACCCAATATACTTCTAACTACCTTTTCAGAGATACCTGGGAATATTTTCAAGATTACGACATTTTCATCCAAACAATCATGCACAATTAATTTAGCATTAGGATGATGATGCTTGATGTAAGGCTTATTATATTCAATTTTCACGCCTGCTTCTGCCAAAACTGGATAATTCTCTGACTCAAAGGCATTGAATTGAACACTTTCGTTTTTTCTAGCACGATTACCCCTTAATAATATTGAATTAAAATATATACATACCTCAGAAATAACAGGAGCATTATTAATTCGGTCGGCTGCAATTTCCAAGGCTGTAATAAAATTCTCTTTAGCATCTGTCCTAGCTACTCCAATAGGCAACTGAGCTCCTGTAAGAATTACAGGCTTATTGAGGTTCTCTAACAAATAACTCAAAGCCGAAGCCGTATATGCCATCGTATCTGTTCCGTGGAGGATTACGAATGAGTCGTACTCATAGTATTTTTCACCAATGATTTTGGCTAAAGTAATCCAAACCGTAGGATTCATATTAGAAGAATCCAATAAAGTATCAAAAGTAAGAACTGAAATATCGAAATCTAAACGAGCCATTTCTGGTAAATTTTCAGGAATCTGAGCAAAATCAAATGGTACTAATCCATCAGATTTAGCATCATATACCATTCCTAAAGTTCCTCCTGTGTAAATAACGAGCACTTTTACGTCGCCTTTACCATGAGTTTTCGTGTTGATTTTTATAATATTATACATGTTTGCTGAATGAATTATAAATGGTAAATATAAGTTTTATACAAAGAAGGTTTTTTTAATAAAATATCCCTTTCTATTAGCTGGTGACTTAAGTCACCAGCTAATAGAAAATGGTATTGAAGGTTATTCCGTTACTAATAAACACTCATTAATTACATAAATTAATAGCATTTTGGGTACTTTGTTGAATGACTGTTTCTACACTACAAGCCATCATATCTGCTACTTTCTGTGCAATAATCGTTAGGTACGAGGGTTCGTTTCTTTTACCTCTGTAAGGTACAGGGGCTAAATAAGGGGCATCTGTTTCCAGCACAATTGACGTTAAATCAATGTTAGGCAAAATTTTATCAAGTCCTCCGTTTTTAAACGTAGCTACTCCTCCTATTCCCAAAAGGAACCCTAATTCAATGGCTTTTTGGGCTTCTTCTAATGTTCCTGTAAAACAGTGGAAAATTCCTTTCAGATTTGGGTCTGCATTTTTTTCAATCAATGCTACAGTTTCCCAAAAGGCATTTCTTGAATGAATATCAATCCACACATTATGTCTTTTGGCTAGTTGACACTGGTATAAAAAAGCCTCCTCTTGTTGTTTGACAAAGGTTTTATCCCAATATAAGTCCATCCCAATTTCACCGATAGCGATAAATCGATACTTGTTCAACCATTCTTCTACAATGGCTAATTCTTTCTCAAAATCTTCTTTTACATAGCATGGATGTAGCCCCATCATCGGAAAACATTGTTCAGGATATTGTGCTGCCAACGCCATCATTCCTTGAATTGTTTCAGCAGCACAATTAGGCATCCAGATTTGCGAAACACCTGCTGAAAAGGCTTTTTCTAGCATTTGGTCGCGGTCTTCTAAATAAGTCTCGTCATAAATATGTGCGTGAGTTTCAATGATTTGTAATGTTGATGATAAATTGTTCATTATATTGTTTTCTTGGGTTAGCGGTAGGCTATTAAGCTATTAAGCTATGAGCTATGAGCTATGAGCTATGAGCATTTTTGTGCTTGCCTAAAATAGGTTGACAGATTTATTATCCTGTTTAATTTACTTAAAATTGTAATATAGTTTGATTTGGGTCTGTTTTTTTTGTTCCATCGGATGTCCAAATGTTTAATTTA